>NZ_JBAEAP010000604.1:0-14542 GCF_056205495.1 Psychrobacillus sp.
AAGCAGTTTTTACCATATGTTGGCCTTCATTTTCATCCTTTGGCATCATGATCACCATATTAGGCATATGTCGAAGGAAAGAAATGTCAAATACACCTTGATGTGTTTCTCCATCTGCACCTACGAGGCCAGAACGGTCAATACCAATTACTACATTTAACTTTTGACGGCAAATGTCGTGTAAAACTTGATCATATGCTCGTTGAAGGAATGTAGAATAGATAACTAATAACGGTTTCATCCCTTCAGCTGCCATTCCAGCTGCCATTGTAGTGGCGTGCTGCTCTGCTATCCCCACATCGAACATTCGATCCGGGAATTCTGAAGCAAACCCTTCCAATTTAGAACCAACCGGCATAGCAGGAGTAATCGCGACAATACGATTATCTTCACGAGCTAATTTTCTTGCAGTTTCGGCTACAAGTGCACTCCAAGAAGGTGCTTTAGAAGCAGATTTCACAAAGTCACCTGTCTCCATTTTATAAGGACCTGTACCATGCCAAGTACCTATTTTATCTTGTTCAGCCGGTTTGAAGCCTTTTCCTTTTTTCGTAATTACATGAATAAGGACTGGGCCCTTCATTTTTTTAGCGTTTTTTAAATTTTCTTCTAGGTCTTCAAAGCTATGACCATCAATTGGTCCAAGGTACGTGAAGCCTAGTTCTTCAAAAAATGCTCCAGAAACTAATAGATACTTTAACGAATCTTTTAAGCGTTCTGCAGTACCTGCCAGTTTACCGCCAACTGCTGGAATTTTTTTCAGCAAGGATTCAATTTCATCCTTAGCCTTGTTATACGTTCCATGAGTACGTAATTTACCCAGTACATTATGCAATGCTCCTACGTTTGGAGCAATCGACATCTCATTATCGTTTAGAATGACAATCATGTCTGTTTTTTCATGACCGATATGATTCAATGCTTCAAGAGCCATACCACCTGTGAGAGCCCCATCACCAATAATAGGTATCACAAAGTTTTTCTTCTTTTGAATATCACGAGCTTTTGCCATTCCCATTGCGGCAGAAAGTGAAGTAGAGCTATGCCCTGCCTCCCATACATCATGCTCGCTTTCGATCATTTTAGGAAATCCACATAGTCCTTTAAATTGGCGTAGCGTATCGAATTGATCTGCACGGCCAGTTAAGATTTTGTGAACGTATGCCTGGTGTCCAACATCCCAAAGAAATTTATCGTCTGGGCTATTAAACGCTTTATGCAGTGCCACAGTTAATTCTACTACACCTAGATTAGGTCCAATATGTCCACCTGTAACTGATAACTTTTCTATTAAAAACGATCGAATATCTTCACTTAAGTCCTTTAATTGTTCATTGTCTAAACGTTTTAAAAAGGATGGACTAGAAATTGAAGTTAAATCCATTGCCATCACTCACCTTCTTTTAGATTTCCTTTAATAAAGCTAGGTATAATCATATCAATATTTGCTTATAAAACAAAATTATACGCTATTTATTTTGATCTTTTTGTTATGTAGTCGGCTAATTCTACTAAAAGTCCCTTGTTTAGTGTTACAGGATGTAACGCTTCAATGGCCAAGTTATATTGCTTCTGTAATTGTTCCTTAGCACCAGCCAAAGTTAAAATAGAAGGATACGTATTTTTTTCACTTAAAATATCTTTTCCAGCAGTTTTACCTAATTGCTCAGAAGTACCCTCAACGTCTAGAATATCATCTTGGATTTGAAAAGCCAGTCCAATATGAATCGAATATTGATGGAGTGCTTTCATAATATCTTCGTTTGCATTGGCAATTATTCCGCCAGCTAAAATACTATAAGATAATAATGCTCCAGTTTTGTTCAGATGTACCTCTTCCAACTCTTCTAACGAAAGTATCTTACCTTCTCCAAGCATATCTAAAACTTGTCCGCCTACCATACCCTCCGCTCCTGATGCCATACTTAATTGATCAATCAAGCGAACTTTTTGGCTCGGCTCCAAGTCTTTGAGTCTAGCTATAATGCCGAATGCTAGTGTTACTAAGGCATCCCCTGCAAGAATTGCTAAAGCTTCACCAAAAACCTTATGGTTAGTAGGCTTACCTCTGCGTAAATCATCATTGTCCATGCTAGGTAAGTCATCATGTATTAAAGAATAGGTATGAATCATCTCTATAGTACTGGCAACTTTTATAGCTTCTACATTTTCCACTCCAAGTTCTTGCAACACAGCAAGAGTGTATAACGGTCTAATTCTCTTACCGCCTGCTTTAAGAGAGTAAAGCATAGCTTCTTTTAATTCATGTGGAGCTTTAATGTCATTTATAATTGACTCAAGCTGGAGTTCAATATGTGGAAGGTTGGTTTCAATAAATGTTTGTAAGTTACTCATCATTTTGCCCTACCTCTTCTTTATTTTCCCCCATAAAGGAAACTAATTGTTTTTCAGCGCTTTGTAATTTATCACTGCAAAGTTTAGATAGCTCCATCCCTTTTTGGTAGAGCTCGATTGCATTTTCAAGCGGGACATCCCCTTGTTCTAGCTGACGAACAATTTGTTCTAATTGAAGCATTGCTTCATCAAATGGAATCTCTTTTTTTGCCATGCTATTTTACCCCCTCTTTACTCACTGCTTGTTGAACTATAGCATCTATTTGACCATCAGGTAATGTGACAACGATTGTATCACCTTTTTGAACTTCATCTATCGACTTGATCAATTGGCCGTTCTTATAAGTAATACTATAGCCACGGTCCATAATTTTTAGAGGATTTAGAGCCTCCAAGGTTCTTAACGACCCAGTAAATTGTTGACGATTTTTTTCAAAAGCCGCAATCATTGCTTGGTTCAGTTGATTTGTACTAATTACCAAATGTTTAGATTGTAATGTGATCAATCTTTGCGGTGAAAGCTGTTTGAAGCGATTGTCTAACTGAGAAAAATTGCGCACTTTGTCACCAAATAATCGATTAACCTCTCGATGCAGTTGCTGTTCCGTTCGAATATATCTCTCTATAAAGGGACGATATAATTTTTCCGGAGTTGCCATGACTGGTGAGGTTATTGCTCTTTGGTATCTGTTTTTTTCATCTGTCAGTCTTTTAGTAATAAAGTGGAGACTTGCAGATTGGTAAGAGAGAATGTTCTTCATAAGATTTTCTTTGCTTGGGACAGCCATTTCTGCAGCAGCTGTCGGTGTTGGTGCCCTTAAATCAGATACAAAGTCTGCTATAGTTGTATCTGTTTCATGTCCTACTGCACTAATGATAGGAACACTGCTTTCTGCTATTGCTCGAGCAACAATCTCCTCGTTAAATGCCCATAAGTCCTCTATCGATCCTCCACCTCTACCAACGATTAAAACATCAATACTTCCTAGGGTATTAGCTTGTTTAATGGATTTTACAATAGAAGGGGCTGCTTGAGGGCCTTGGACGATACTAGGGAAAACAATAACCTCACTAATTGGGTAACGTCTTTCGAGCGTAGTCAAAATATCTCGAATCGCTGCACCTGTCTTAGATGTGACTACTCCGATTTTTTTAGGAAATGCAGGCAGTTGTTTCTTCCTATTTGGATGAAAAAGTCCTTCTTGATCTAGCTTCTTCTTTAGCTGTTCAAAGGCTAAAAAAAGCTCGCCAATACCATCTGGCTGTATAGAAGAGGCATATAACTGATATTGTCCTGCTGCCTCAAATACATTAATGTCCCCTCGAACTAGCACATTCATACCACTCTCAGGTCTAAATTTAAGGCTACGAGCGTTCATAGCAAACATAACTGAGGTAAGACGAGCAGATTCGTCTTTTAAAGTGAAATAAATGTGACCACTAGAGTGAACCTTTACATTTGAAAGTTCTCCTTTTACGTAAACATCTCGTAAATGAGTATCCGCATCAAATTTTCTTTTTATGTATTTAGTTAAGGCTTTTACAGTTAAATATGTTTGAGACATCCAATCAACTCCCAAGACTGTTGACAAGGTAAAAGCTGTTCTCTTGTAGAACAGCTTTTAGCTTATTTATCTAGTGTATTCTCTGCTGCAAGGCATGTATTTTCCATTAACATTGCAATAGTCATTGGACCTACACCACCAGGAACAGGGGTGATTTTAGAAGCAATTTCTTTAGCAGAAGCAAAGTCTACGTCGCCACATAGTTTATTGTCTTCATCACGGTGAATCCCAACATCTATTACAACCGCACCTTCTTTTAAGTGACTAGCATTGATCATTTTCGGCTGACCAGTTGCTACTACTAAAATATCTGCTTGTTTTGTAAAGCTATGTAAGTCTTTTGTTTTTGAGTGGCAGTAGGTTACTGTAGCGTTCTTTTGTAAAAGGAGCTGACCCATTGGTTTTCCAACGATATTACTTCTCCCTATAACTACAGCGTGCTTCCCTTCTAATGCTATATCGCTATATTCTAAAAGTTTCATTACACCAAAGGGCGTACAGGATAAGAAAGTAGGCTGCCCAATGAGCATATTACCAACATTTACTGGATGAAAACCATCTACATCTTTTAATGGAGATATAGCTGCAATTACTCTATCCTCATTTATTTGTTTTGGTAGAGGTAATTGAACTAGAATACCGTGTATCTTATCATCGTCGTTTAGCTTGTTAACGTGACTTAATAGTTCTTCTTCAGATATGTCTTCTTCAAGTTCTATCATAACAGAATACATACCTAGTCTTTCGCACGTTCGTGTTTTACTATTCACATAGGTTTGAGAAGCTGGATCACTCCCAACTAATACAACCGCTAATCCTGGTGTAATACCTTTTGATTTTAGATTTTCCACACGTTCTTTCACTTTTTCAGTTACTTTTCCAGCTATTTCTTTCCCATTAATAAGATTATCTGCCACTATAAACGCCCCTTAATGTCGAAATTTATTGATCTGTATATTTAGATAAAACTCCATTCACAAATCGGCTAGATTTTTCATCGCCATATATTTTACATATTTCCAATGCTTCATTTATAACTACTTTTGCTGGTGCTTCGTTTGCATATAGTAGTTCATAAACTGCGATTCGAAGAACTGTTCTTTCTATTTTAGGTAATCTGGAAAGCGACCAGTTTTCTAACTTGTCTGTTAAAGAGGTATCAATTTCATCTTTATGCTCAATTGTCCCTTTTACTAAATCAGTTAAAAAAGGGTCATTTTCTTCTGTAACATGCCCTATCGCTTCTTGTATTGTAATTTCATGATTGTCTAGCTGAAATAGTGCTTGTAATGCTAGCTCTCTTGCTTGTCTACGTTTCATTATTTGTTCTCCTTTAAATGTAGCTATCTTACCCATAATATCATATTTTTTTGCAGAGTGCTTATTAGAAAGTAGAAAATAAGAAAAAGAGCCCCAATTGGAGCTCTTTTCTCATGATTCCACAGTTTCAAATTGTACGCCTGTAATATGGACGTTTACTTCGGTTGGAACTAAGCTAGTCATATTTTCAATAGCCTGACGAATTTGAGACTGCACTTCTCTTGCTACATTAGGAACGGATATACCGTATTTCACAAGGCAATATACATCAATATATAGACCGTCATTTGTGATTTCAGTCTTAATGCCCTTACCATGCACTTTTTTTCCTAATCGCTCTACAACGCCTGCTGCAAAGTTACCGCGTGTACCCGCAATACCTTCTACTTCAGTTGTAGCAATTCCAGCAATTACCGTTATAACCTCTGGAGCAATTTCAATTGTCCCTAGGTTTTCTTTCCCATCAGGAGTCATTTGAACAAATTTTTGTTCGGTTGTTTCTGTCATATGGATCACTCCTTTTATGAATTCATCACATCGTATCTCTCTAAAAACTTAGTATCGAAATCTCCAGAGACAAATACCTCATGATTCATGAGCTTTTCATGGAAGCCAATAGTGGTATCGACACCTTCAATGGCGAATTCACTAAGTGCACGTTTCATCTTAGCAATCGCCTCTTCTCTTGTCTCACCAAAAGTAATAAGTTTAGCCACCATAGAATCATAAAATGGAGGAATTGTATAACCAGGATATACTGCTGAATCTACTCGAACTCCAAGTCCGCCTGGTGGTAAATAGAATTCAACAAGTCCCGGAGAAGGCATGAAGTTTTTATCTGGGTTTTCCGCATTAATACGACATTCTATTGCCCATCCATTAAGTTTAATATCTTTTTGCTCAAATGGCAATTTTTCTCCGGCTGCAACTTTTAACATTTGTTTAATTAAGTCAATACCAGTAATCATCTCTGTCACTGGATGCTCAACTTGAATACGAGTATTCATCTCCATAAAGTAGAACTTTTGGTTAATATGATCAAAAATAAATTCTACTGTTCCAGCACTTTCATAACCAACAGCTAATGCTGCCTTTACTGCCGCTTCGCCCATTTCAGCACGCATAGCTTCTGATAAAGCTGGTGATGGAGCTTCTTCCACTAGCTTTTGCATACGTCTTTGGATTGAGCAATCTCTTTCACCCAAATGTACTGCATTACCATGAGAGTCAGCTAATACTTGAATTTCTACATGACGAAATACTTCAATATATTTTTCGAGATAAACGCCAGGATTACCAAATGCTGCAGCAGCTTCTTTTTGGGTAACTTTTATCCCTTTGATTAAATCAGCTTCGTCTTTTGCTACACGGATACCTTTACCACCACCGCCAGCAGTTGCTTTAATGATAACCGGAAATCCTATTTCATTTGCTACCTTAAGTGCATCCTCTTCCGTTTTAACGATACCCTTAGAGCCAGGAACTGTAGGAACTCCAGCCTTTTGCATAGTTTCCTTTGCTACATCCTTTATACCCATGCTTTTGATCGCCTGTGATGTAGGACCGATAAACTTAATATCACATTCCTCACATAGCTCAGCGAATTCTGCATTTTCCGCTAGAAAACCATAACCAGGATGTATTCCTTCACAGCCCGTTAACTTGGCAACGCTGATAATATTTGAAAAGTTTAAATAGGAATCTTTCGATAATCTAGGCCCTATACAATAAGCTTCATCTGCCAGTTGCACATGTAAAGCCTCTCGATCCGCTTCAGAATATACAGCAACAGTTTCAATATCTAGCTCCTTGCATGCTCTAATAATACGTACAGCTATTTCACCACGATTGGCAATTAACACTTTTTTCATGATGCTTACCCCTTTCCTTATTTAATTCATATTTTTAAGCTTTAACTAAGAATAGAGGTTGACCGTATTCCACTAATTGGCCGTCTTTAACTAGAATTTCAACGATTTCTCCATCTACTTCTGCTTCAATTTCATTGAATAGTTTCATCGCTTCTACTATACAAACAATTGAATCTGCAGTAACCTTGCTGCCGACCTCAACGTATGCAGGAGAATCTGGTGATGAAGATTGATAGAATGTCCCAACCATTGGAGAAGTAATTTTATGTAAAGAGCTATTTTCCTCTTCAACTGGAGCTTGTTTTGTTACAGGGCTTTCTACAGCCGCTGCTTTTGGAGATTCCTGTACAGCTGGTGTCTGAACTTCTTGTACTTTAGGAAGTTCCCCAACTGAAGAGCTTTCTATCGTTTGAACAGAAGATTTATGAGAGTTTTTATCCCCTCTTTTAATTTTAATTTTTGTCCCCTCTGTTTCGTATGAAAATTCATCTAGTGTAGATTGATCGATCAGTTTAATAATTTCTCTGATTTCTTGGATTTTCAATTATCCCATCTCCTTTTAGTTGCATTTTAATACTTCCTAATTCATTTTAGTCGTTTTTAAGGTAATTGAAAATAGAAACGTGCAAATGTTCTTAACTTTTAGGGAATAAAAATCTTAGATCATCCATTAATTGTATTTTATACAGTAGCTTTAAGATAGTAAATTGTACCATTATTTTACTGTTTTATTTTAAATAAGCATCGTTAAAGTTATTGGTTGATTTAGACTAACAATTTTTTATAGTGACTGTAAACATAAACAAAAGAACTTTCAAATGGCTATTAAGAACATAAATAGTTGGGAATTGGTTACAGTTTTTCGGCTTTGTTTATGCGAATAAATTTATAAGTACTTATTAATGCATTAAAGCCGTTCCCATTTATTGATTTGAGCGCCAGACGGCGACTCCTGCGGGATGAGGGAGACAGATAAGACATCACAACCACGCGCGCAAGCGATGGGTGATGGCTTATCGCTCACCCCGCGGAAAGCGTCCGGTTGGTGCGGAAATCAATTCTACTCTCTGATTTGAGATTTCTTTGCATCATAAATCAACACTCCCCTTTAACATAGCATTTAAATATAATACTTTCATAAAGACTCATGGATCTTCCTTAAAAGAAAACTTTAAAAAAAATACTATTCAAATACAACAACTCCACGTTATTTATAAATGAAAACAAAAGAAAAAGTGCCCTTTAAAGGCACTTTTGTTATAGTCCGTCAAATTTCACTTCAACATTGTATGCTTGAGGGTATTCTCGCTTAACTGCGTATATAATAGCGTCAGCCTTTTTGGAAGATTGTTCATTTGAAACTACATCGATCAGCACTTTGTTTTGGTCAATACGAACAAGTGCATCGTCATATCCTAATGATTTTATAATTAGCTCCAACATCGCTTCTGTAGAGTTTATCTTTACTAATTGTTCAATTTCGTTGTATGCTTCATTTTTTTCTTCTGGAGAGAAATCATTTGAAGCGACCTTAGATTCTAATTGCTCATGTAACTGTGAACGTTTTTCCTGCACTTCCATACGTAATTCTTCATATTGATTACTGTGAGAAACAAACGATTCTTCATTTGTTGAGGATGTTTCTACCAATTTCACATCATCAACTGAGTCATTAGAAAATAGGGCTATTCCATCAAAAGGGGATGGCTTTTCTGTTGCATAAAACACCGTCACTACTGCCACTAAGCTTAGTAAAGTTAAAAACCATACGGATCTTTTTTTAATGTTCATATCATTTATCCTCCAATTCCATTTCTTCTATTACTATTCGATGTGGAGATATTTGCAATACAGATGAAAGGGTTTTAATAAGATTATTTTTTATACGTTTATCGCTCGCTCCTTCCGCAACTACCAGTATTCCAATCAGTTCTTCTTTTTCCATCTTGCTGTCACTTGTCCATTGGAAAAATGATAAATCACTTTCCGTTTTATTTTCAGCTCGTTCTGCGTAATGAAAGTAAATAGATACTTTTCCAACCCCATGGATTTTTTCCAATATAGCGGAAAGCTCATCTTTTGTGTGAACCTCTGGTGGGCTAGTGTTTTTATTTACATCATCCGTCAGTCCGAAAATCTCTGAAAATAAGAGACTAATAACCAAAACCGCTAAACTTATTACTACAAAACGAAAAGTGGGTTTTTTTTTTATTGAGATAGTGTTCACCCTTCTTTTCATATTGGATAACATACTTTATGCAGGACAATCTATTTATATGAAGAAAAAGGAGATAATCCATGAGATTATAGAAAGTTTTATAAGAAAGCCCGTCTTCTCCTTGTCCAAATGCTCAATTAGAATAGATAATATCTCTCCGATTATGACAATCATTAAAATCCCATATAGTAATGTAGAGAAGTTAAACATTATCCCTTCACACCTATCAATAATTTGGCGAAAAGCATGATTAATATCACTGTAAAGAAAAAGGCAAAGGCTATTAATACGGAAATGATAGAAAGTACAAATAGCGTTTTTCCAATATCGTCTAATAGACCACTAATTTGTCCATCTACAAAAGGCTCAAGAATAGCACTTAGAAATCGATAGAGAAAAGCAATCAGGATCGTTTGAATAGTTGGAATAGAAATTAGAACTAGAATTGATATCAAAACAGAATTCCCAGTGACAGCAGCAGCAGTAGATGAGTAGCTTTTCATCGTACTAATACTCTCTGTAAGCAAGGAACCGACAAAGGGAATATTATTGGAGATTAACCTCTTTACTGTTTCGTTTACAGCACCACTTACTGACCAGGTTACTACACCGTTTACGGTTATAAACAGACTATATAACACGAGAATAATAGAGGTAGCCCCAACTAAAGTCATACGTATTAGGTCGGACATTCGAGAAAAAGATATAGAAGGTTGAATCCTAGTCATAAGATCGAATATAAAGGCTGACAATAAGGCTGGAATCATAATCTTGTCTGCCACAATACTAGTAAAAGAGGCGAAGAGCATGACAACGGGATTCCATAAAGTTATAAGAAAAGCGCCACCCGAAAGTGCTATTCCAGCAGTTAATACTGGATAGACCCCTATAAACACATTTACGAGCTCACCTGTTACTACTTGAATCATCTTTACTGAGCGAAAAGCTGGCTCTAAGCAATAAAAACAAATAATAAGAATAAACAATAACTTAAATAATCTCTTGCTACTGGGAATAAGCCATTCTAAACACATAAATACAAAACCGAACAGGAGAATATAAACAAACGTTTGCAGTACTTCTTTCGCGGGTTGCAAGATTGTTGCAATTAATTCTTCCATTACTGCTCATTCCTTCAAGAGAGTAGTCCCATAAATGAAAAAAATTTTTGATAAAATGGTTCCATATGCTGAATCCATACAACGAGTAATATTGCCTTGGTCGTAATTGTAATTAGTGATGCTAAACTAGTATATTCATAGTCTTCGAGCAGCTCTTCTATTATTTGTGAGATAAATAATAGGATTACTGAAAATAATAGCAATTTCACAATAGGTAGAATTGCAACAGGTACGTTTGAAATATACTGGTTTATAAAAGGAATAATGACCGAAGTGGAGAGGTAAGTTAAAAAAAGAAAAATATAAATAGTATAAATTAGGGAATGAAATTTGGGGTAGGTTTCTTTAACTAACTGCAACAAGCAAAATGCAACAATGATAGTAATATAGACAATCATTTGTTAACTCGTCATAACAAGCCATTCTAAAAATGAGGAAATTTCATAAAACAATAGCCTAAGTAAACGCAGTAACTCAATAGTCATGTAAATATACCCCACAAAAAATAAGAAGAATGCAAACTCTTTTTTACCAGTCGATACAAAAAACAAGTGAAGAATTGCTATCAATAAGCCTATCCCCGCAACTCGAAGTACATCGTGAAGTTCCACAATGCCTCCCCCTTCCCTATTACGTACTATATGTTGGACAGGTGGAGAATATGAACATACTGTTTGAAATTTACGAGTACTAGACCGGCTATTTTCACTAAAAATATTGACTGATCTAAATCATTCAACGAGGTGTTTGGTGAGTTTCAACACATTTGTTCTGGTTAATGACTACTCTAGTTATTTAGGATTGCAAAAATTCGATCCCGTGTCATTTTCGATTTTCTTTGTATGCCCATAAAAAAAAGACATCAAGAGGTTTCCCTCTTGATGTCTTTTAAAAAGTCTCTTAAGCTCTTGAAACGTATGAACCTTCATCTGTATTAATAATTAGTTTGTCACCAACATTAATAAATAGAGGTACTGTTACAACTAAACCAGTTTCTAATTTAGCAGTTTTAGATCCACCACCAGAAGTATCTCCTTTGATCCCTGGCTCCGTTTCAATAACTTCAAGCTCTACCGATTTAGGTAATTCTACTCCAAGTGTTTCTCCTTGGTATTGAATTACTTGTAACTCCATGTTTTCACGTAGGAATTTCAACTCATATTCGATTTGGTTTTCATTAAGCTCTAATTGCTCGTATGAATCTGTATCCATGAATACATGTTGATCTCCACTTGCATAAAGATATTGCATTTTTTTGTTATCAATTTGTGCTTTTTCTACTTTTTCACCAGCACGGAATGTCTTTTCGTTTACAGAGCCGTTACGTAAGTTTCTAAGTTTTGAACGAACAAACGCTGCTCCTTTACCAGGCTTTACGTGTTGAAAATCAAGAACACGGTAAAGAACGCCATCTACTAAAATTGTTAAACCTGTTTTAAAATCATTTACTGAAATCATTTATTTCCCTCCAAATTACGATAATATAAGTAGCTCTTTCGTCGAATGTGTTAACTTCTCTAATCCATTCTCCGTAACTAGTGCGTCATCCTCTATACGCACCCCACCGATGTTCGGTAGATAAATTCCCGGTTCAATTGTTATAACCATTCCTGGTTCTAAAACAATGTCTGATCGGAAGGATAAACCAGGTCCTTCATGTACCTCAAGACCAATACCATGACCAAGTGAATGACCAAATGCCTCACCATATCCTTTTGACGCAATATAGTCTCGTGCAATAGCATCCGCTTCTTTACCTGTCATTCCTGGTTGAACCTTTTCAAGAGCTAATAATTGAGCATCTAAAACTACTTGATAAATTTCTTTTAGTTTTTCACTCGGCTCTCCTACTGCAACTGTACGAGTAGTATCAGAAATATAACCATTGTAAAGTGCTCCGAAATCTAATGTTACAAAATCGCCAACTTCAATTACTTTATCTGTTGCTACGCCATGCGGCAATGCAGAACGCGTACCTGAAGCTACTATTGTATCAAAAGAAGAGGAAGTAGCGCCATGTTTACGCATAAAGAATTCTAGTTCATTCGAGACTTGAAGTTCTGTCATGCCGGGTTTTATGTAAGTCACGATATGCTCATATGCCTCATCTGCAATACGACAAGCTGCCTTTATTATACTAATCTCTTCGTCCGTCTTTATCAAGCGAATTTTTTCTACCACACCTGATAAAGGTACTAAATCTGCTGAAACAGCTTGCTTATATAGTTCATATACACCGTATGTTACGTCATCTTTTTCAAAGCCAAGTGATTTAATACCCATTTCGTTTACTTGGTGGGAAATTTCCTCTATCAACGTTTTAGCATGTTGAACTATACGGAAATCCTTTATTTGACTAGCAGCTTGTTCTGTATATCTGAAATCTGTAATAAAAACTGCATCATTCTTAGAAACTATTGCTACACCCGCTGTCCCAGTGAATCCGGTAATATATCGACGGCTGTAATCATTTGTTATCAATAATGCGTCAACGCCTCTTTCTTCTAATGCTAAACGCAGCTTTTCTAATTTCATCAATTTCCCTCTCCCCATATTCAAAATAAACACTATAGTCTATTTTATCATAGTAAAGAAGGGTGGTAAATTTTCATTTTCCGATGGGCTGATCCTTAGAATGAAAAATAGCTGACTCCATTAGAAAACGCATTCCAATAACTACGATACAAATAAATGGTATGGACAGTTTTTTCATCGTTTTAAGCATTGTTCCAGCATCGCTAATCAACCACTCAACAACAAATGCTAGAAGTATCCCAAAAATAAGACTAGATATAGCAACCGGTACTTTGGCAGTTAAAATACTTATATAATAAATCACTATACTAATAACCCAAATAACTAGAAATAAAACCAACCATCGTAAGTATACATTGGTATCCTCAAACATCTCAAAGGATTTTGAAAAACCTACTGGATTCCATTTAACAAAACTGAATAAGTGTAAAAATTTTAGTAACGCAGTAATTCCAATAGCCGCAGCCAAACTGGTTAATACCGATAAGCTTTTCATTTCTGCTCTCCTCCTTTTAGAGACAGTTTGTACCTTTTCTTGTTTTACTAAACAAATAGCTAGAACATTTCTTCAAAAGAGATTAAGTAACTTTAAACTTCATGAAAGCGCGTAGAAAGTTCTATCCAAACAATCATTCTTTGAGATTTGCTATAAGAAATAATGTGTGGGCGGTTAAGAAAGACCCAATATCTGGATAATACACTCAATAAACTGTCATCTTTATACCACCGTTAGGTTTCCAATTATTTAGGCTTTTGGACATAATAAAACCCCTTTAGATAAAATCATCCAAAGGGGTGTAATTTGATTAAAAATGTGCACTTTAATTCAAATCCATATTAAATGCGCTCTATAAAATTTACAGTCCACATTTCAACTGGGCATTACAATTTGTGCAAGTGTTGCATCCGCCCATTTCCTCTACCGTTCCTTTACGGCAGACAGGACAGGTATTACCAACCTCTGAACCGATTGTAACGTTAGTAGAACGTATATCTTGAATCGTATCAATTAATACGATTGGACGTTTTTCCATCACTTTTTCTTCCTTCACCGTATCATCGTTTACAGTGTTTTCTTCCGCCTTAAGGGTAAGAACTTGGGAGTCACGGCTTCCATCTACATATACTGTTCCGCCTTTTGCTCCACCATTATATAGACGTTCGTAAACACCTTCTACTTGTTCTACTGTATATCCTCGAGGAGCATTTACAGTCTTAGAAATAGAGCTATCAATCCAACGTTGAATGATACATTGTACGTCTGCATGTGCTTCTGGTGGCAATTCCATTGCGGTAACAAACCAATTAGGTAATTCATCTTCTTTAGTATCTGGATTTGCATCTAAATACTCTTGTACAATATCTGCTTTTACCTCGATAAATTTACCTAAACGACCACTACGGTAATACGTAAATGAATAATAAGGTTCTAAACCAGTAGAAACTCCAACCATAGTACCCGTGGATCCAGTAGGTGCAACAGTTAATAAGTGAGAATTTCGGATGCCTTTTTCAAGTACTGCTTCACGAATCTCCTGTGGCATTGTTTGCATAAAT
>NZ_JBAEAP010000605.1:0-5094 GCF_056205495.1 Psychrobacillus sp.
AGCCATTAGTACTGGTTTTATCATTGGACCAGGAATCGGAGGATTTTTAGCTGAATTTGGCATAAGAGTACCTTTTTACTTTGCAGCAGGTATAGCATTTATTGCTTGTATCACCTCTTTATTTATCCTAAAGGAACCACTCTCTAAAGAAGAGCTTGCAGAAATATCCGCTAATAGTAAGCAAACCAATTTTATAGGCGATTTGAAAAAATCATTTAAACCAATGTACTTGATAGCCTTCATTATTATATTTGTGTTAGCATTCGGATTGTCTGCCTACGAAACTGTGTTCAGTTTATTTTCTGATCATAAATTTGGCTTCACTCCAAAGGACATTGCTCTCATAATAACTATCAGCTCTATATTCGGTGTAGTCGTGCAAATATTTATGTTTGGCAAGCTTGTCGATTGGCTAGGGGAAAAAAAGCTAATACAAATCTGTTTAATAGTTGGGGTCTTATTAGCGTTTGTTTCTACAATGGTTACAAACTTCCTCATGGTACTATTAGTCACTAGTTTTATTTTTCTAGCATTTGACTTACTGCGTCCTGCATTAACGACATTCTTATCAAGAGCAGGTGGAAAAGAGCAAGGGTTTGTAGCGGGGATGAATTCCACCTATACTAGTCTAGGTAATATTGTTGGACCAGCTCTCGGAGGTATTCTTTTCGATGTGAATATTCACTATCCGTACCTGTTTGCCGGACTTGTTATGTTGGTCGGACTTGTGATCACACTATATTGGAAGGATAAACAATGGGGAACTAGTCTGTAAAATTTTTAAAAATATGGAGAGGTATTGCAACGGAAACGTTTAGCAATACTTCTTTTTTTGTGAGATGTATTTCATCCAACGGGGAAGATCGGAATCTAAGCTAATATCATTTGGCGATATTAAAGGTAAAGGTTGATTTTAAATACACATAAAAAATGAGCTAGGATATTTTTCCTGGCTCGTTTTACTTTAAAATTATTTTTGATTACCGCACCCTCTAGCTTAAATAAGAATTTTTTATATTTTACCTTCTTTTATCCATGTCCAAATTCGGAAACTTCCGAAAACTGATACTATGAAAAGTAAGAGCATAAATATAACGAAAAGTGATAAACTATTGATTTCTTTTAAGCCTTCGCTGTTTGCCACTATCCAAATGGATATTCCAGAAAGCATCAAGTAACAAAGTACATTAGGAATAATCCATGTGATTCTTAACTTTGTGTTTTTCAAAAATATTCCTCCTCGGACTATATACGTAAGTCAACATGAATAGATTCCAAATAAATATTTCCTTCTCGAAGTAAATCACTTCGTACGTAGCTCCTTTTAATTATTTTTAGTGAAATTAACCCATTGGTCAGTAGGTCCTGTGTTATCTATTATGAATAAACTACCGTCTTTCTTATAAAGAAAAATTTCATTCCCAGATTCAGCACCATCTCCTAATGCTGTTAATGTGTTTGTTGAGACAATTTGACTCATATCTACTTCATCTTTAGGAATAATCCTTTTAAAAACATACTTCTCACCACCATAATTTATCCATTGCAGTGGAGTAGGTTCGCTAATTTTGGGCTCTTTAGTATTTTCTTTCGCCGGTGAATTGTTACTAATAGCTGATGAATCGTTAGTGCAACCCGATAAGAAAGCTATAGCTATTAATGAAAAGAAAAAGTATTTTATTCTAATACGCTTTTCCACCTTTTCCTAATAAGTCGTTCATTTCCAGTTAAAGTTTCATTTATATTTATTAAACTAACCAGCGTCGCCGACCAATCAACAAATGTGGTTAAACGTTCAATCGTAAAAATTAGTCCACTCGTTATAATATAGCCTATCAATTCTAATTTACAATTCAAAGAATTGTTCACGTTTTTACGTAGTTATATCAATTTAAAGGAGTTAACTATTCTGATATGGAATACTAATATAGGATCTTCCATAAGAGTGTATACCTTGAATTAATTTTGCATCATAGTCATTTTGATATTTCTTTTTATGGCTATTCTTATATAGCTTTGGTAGAAGGCTGAAATGTATGATTTACAAAAGTAGGATATTAGCAGTATCGAAAATAGGGGGCATTGTATGTGGACGCAAGGTTTTATTGAGACGACTAGAGGTACATTTGAATTATTTGAGAAAGGATCTGGACCACCTATGGCTATTACTCACCTTTATAGTGCGTTTGATAGTCGAGGAAATCATTTTGCAAATCGTTTTACAGACCATTACCATGTCTATTTGATAAACCTTAGAGGCGCCGGAAATTCCGTACAGGCTAAAGAGGAATCGGAATATAGCATGGATGAATCGGTATTAGATTTAGAGGCAATACGGATAGCCTTGAATATAGATACATGGGCATTTGGTGGACATTCCACAGGGGGCATGCTTGCTTTAAAATATGCTACATTAGCTCAGAAGTCATTAGACAAAATAGTAGCAGGTGGAGCTTCTGCTAGTGTTGCTTATAGTCAGGATGAAGAAAGTATTTATAATCAACAAAACCCTAATTTTAAAAGAATAATAGAAATAATGGATTTACTAAACGATGTACAAACTCCAATCGAAATTCGCCAAAACATAAGCTATGAATGGACTTTGATGTCTTATCATAAAGAGGAGAACTTAAAGGAAGCCTTAAAGACACCTAACAGTGGAAAGACAGTGGGACCAAGGCTTGATTATTTTAGAAAAGTAGAATGTGCTACATATGATATTCGAGAAGAATTGAAAAGTGTCTCTATACCTGCGTACATTTATGCTGGTAGATTTGATACACAATGTCCATACAAGTATGGAGAAGAGATAGCTCAATTATTGCCTAATTCAACGTTTGTTTCTTTTAACGAAAGTAATCACTTTCCATATTCTGAGGAAGCAGAAAAATTTCATAAATTCGTGATCCAAACACTTGATTAGATAGCTCTCCACTTGAAATATCATAAGACATTTTTATTAGCAAATAAATTTAGGAGTATGGTCTAGATGAATATAATAAGACTAAAAGAAGAGTGGCTAATGGAAGAAGCGAAAAGCTTTAAAGGATGGGATTTTTCTCATTTAAAAAACCGTTGGGAAGAGCAAGCGACACCATGGGATTATCGAAAAATTATAGATCAATACTTATCTAATGAGCATTCTCTTCTAGATATGGGAACAGGTGGAGGTGAATTCCTGCTCACCTTAGGTCATCCCTATGAAAATACATTCATTACAGAAGGGTGGGAGCCCAATATAAATTTATGCAAGGAGACTTTGGAGCCATTAGGGATACGTGTTAAGCAGGTGTTTGATGACAATCTATTACCTTTTGAGGACCAAACCTTTGATGTTATTATTAATCGCCATGAATCCTATAATTTGAAGGAAGTTCGAAGAGTTCTTAAAAAAGAAGGCATCTTTATAACCCAGCAGGTAGGGGGAAGGGATAATGAGTGGCTTTCTAACAATTTAATCCCTAACTTCAAGTCTCTATATCCTAATTTTTCTCTCGAGAACGAAGCCCAAAAGTTTATAGCTGAAGGATTTTCTCTTCTATATAAAAACGAATCATATCCTTCGTTGAAGTTTAGGGATGTCGGAGCAATCGTGTACTATGCAAAAATTATAGATTGGGAATTTCCAGGATTTACAGTCGACTCCTGTCTGGAACGACTAATAGAATTAGAGAAAATGAGGGAAAGTCAAGGATATATAGAAAGTCTACAACATCGCTTTATATTAGTGGCAAAAAACGGGTGAATAAGAATATTTAACAAGAAAATTGTCATTAAATTATATTCATTTAATAAACAATATAATCCAGAATGAATGCACTATTTCTCTATGAATATGATTATCTAGCAAATCATGTGCCTGCATTTAATTTCACATAAGCCATTAAAATATGATTTAAATCTATTGAATTTAATGTTCCGCGATAAGTTTCCGCATCTTCAAGATTAAAATATTCTTCAGAATCTATTTCTGCATAGGATGGTTTGTCGAGCATAGCTTCTTGCCAATATGTAATTTTAAATGCGATTAGGATACCTATTAGTTGGAGCGGTACCAGTAATCTTTACCATAAGGGCTAAAGCAGTACCATCTTGAGAAACTGAAATAATTAATGCCGGTCGACCTTTTGCAAAAGAACCGTCTGCAGGAAGTGGTGGTTTAAATGGAAAAACAACATCGTAGATATCCCCTGCTTTCATTAATCTTCTAGCCACCTCTTATGATTCGGATTATTATAGTCAAAATTAGTAATTACTCCTGCTTTATTTACTTTAAGTACTTCTGTATTATTTTTAAATTTTATTTGAGCTATTTGATTGGAAAGTAATTCATTTTTCATTTCTAAACTTATTTTTCTATTTTGACGACCTAGTTTAACTCTTCTCGAAGATGGAACTCTCGCTAATTTAATCATCTTCTTTTCCCTCCTTTTCCTCATTTACAGCACATCCTTCATATTTATTATACAAAGTATATGCTGTAAGAATTAAAAATAACCTTTTCTTACTTATATATTACCCAGTATCAAGATAAATAGTCAATACTTGGAAAAAAGTTGGACACTGCATATGTGACAATCCACATGCTTCAAATAATTATTGTAATCCATATATAGCTAAATGAGCGATAAATTAGGCAATACGTACTCACTAGTGTTTTAAATTTTACTTTTGTATTCATTTATAAATGAGTAATTTTTTTATTTATTGATTGTAGCGGCAGGCGGCGACTCCAGTAGGATGAGGGAGACAGATAAGACATCACAACCACGCGCGTTAGCGATGGGTGATGGCTTATCGCTCACCCCACGGAAAGCGTCCGAGATATGAGCGGAAACCAATTCTACTTTACACATAAAAAAATAATCCTACTTCAACAATTAATTTTAGGTAAATTAGCATATCTTGCGCTAGCCTTTTTAACTGAAATGTCGTTTTTGCCTTAGATAGTAAAGGAAATAACCCTGCATTTCGAAACTATGAGAAATGACGTCAAGGTTGTGGATTCCCTCTGTGACAAACTCAAGGAAAACGAGCACATCTGCGACGACATTTTCGAATCCTATATGAGCAACCTGTTCGAAATGGAAAGGG
>NZ_JBAEAP010000606.1:0-2516 GCF_056205495.1 Psychrobacillus sp.
AGTGTTTTAGCATAAGGACTATGTGTATGTACAACAGCATTAATGTCCTCTCTTTGGCGATAAAATATCGTGTGCATGGACCATTCGCTAGAAGGTTTATTCTTTCCTTCCACTATATTACCTTCCAAATCTGTCACTACAATATCCTCCGCAGTAAGCGTATGATATTCCAATCCACTTGGACTAATGGCTACTAATCCGCTTTCTCTATCAAAACTACTTATATTACCCCCTGTGCCTTTTGTAAGGCCACTAGGTATTAGTTTATTTAAATAATCCACAATCTCTTGTCGTTGTTTGTTTAATAACATAATTCTCTCCCTATCTCGCAATAATCACATTTGTGCCATTTGACCGAAAGTTTTCTAGGCTTTCTTCAATTTCAGGAGGCATATCTATATCTTCATTAGTGATCAATGTATGGATTTCATTTGATTCACATACTTGAAAAAAAGCTACAGTTTCAATCTTTTTTTGATCAGCAAGTACGATTACTTGATTAGATTTATGAATCATAGCTTGTTTTGCTTCTCCCTCATCTATTGTTGAGTCAGTTAAGCCGTGTTCAAAGCTTAGCGACTTACTTGATATAAAGCATTTATCTATGAATATAGAATTCATATATTGATGTAGAGAGGCTCCAATAGTCGACAAGGATTTACCTCGTACATATCCGCCTAATAAAATAGTTGCAACCCCTTTAACATTGGAAAGCTCTACAGCTATTGATAAATTGTTAGTAACAACTGTCAGTGATTCGAAACCACGTAGCCTTTTACTTACCTCTAATGCAGAGGTACTTGCATCAAATGCAATGACATCTCCATCACTAATAAGCTTAATTGCTTCTTCTGCTATTTTTTGTTTCTCTAGTAGATTGGTGGATAAACGTTCTTCTATAGTCCCTTCATAGACCCTTTTGGTTTTTAGCTTAGCACCACCAAATAAGCGAATAAGTTCCCCATCCTTTTCAAGTTTCTCTAAGTCTCTTCGAATGGTCATTTCAGAAACATTGAACTTCTTACTTAAGTAGCTGACTTCAGCATAATCCATATTTTCTAATATAGTTAATATTGCATTTCTACGATCTATTGGGACAGACACAAGTGATTACCTACCTTTATAAAAACAATTTTTTTAGATTTTCTTCGTATGGTCCTCTTACAATTCCTTTCTCTGTTACGATAGCAGTTATTAGATCTGCAGGCGTCACATCAAAAGCAGGATTATATACCTTCACATCTTTTGGAGCAGACCATTGCCCAAAGCGATTAGTCACTTCCTCCGTATCTCTTTCCTCAATAGGGATACCACTTCCATTTGGTGTAGCAAGATCAATAGTCGGAGTTGGTGCTGCGACATAAAATGGAATACCAAAGTGTTTCGCTAAAATAGCTACTCCCATTGTACCAATTTTATTAGCTGTATCTCCATTTGCAGCAACCCGGTCACAGCCTACAATTACAGCCTGAACCTTCCCCTGAGACATAACCATGGAAGCCATATTATCAGTAATTACAGTAACATCTATTCCTGCACGTTGTAATTCTAATGCAGTTAAGGTCGAACCCTGTAGCCTTGGTCTAGTTTCGTCAGCATAAACCTTGAAATCCCAACCCTTCTCTTTTGCAAGATAGAACGGTGAAGTAGCTGTTCCGTATCTAGTGGTAGCTAAAGCTCCAGCATTACAATGGGTTAAAAAACCTTGACCATCCTCTAATAGAGTCAATAGATGTTCGCCAATATTACGATTTATTTCTTCATCTTCCTTGTGAATGGAGATGGCTTCTTCTAGTAAAATTTGTTTGAGTTCTTCTACGTCTTGTAAGTTAGAATCCATTGCCTTCCCAACCATACGGTCAATAGCCCAAAACAAATTTACAGCAGTAGGTCTGGATGTAGATAAGTAATCTCTACTTTTTTGCAATAAATCCATAAACTCTTCATAGGAGCCTTTACAATCTCGAATTCCAAGATACATTCCATAAGCAGCAGCCACTCCAATTGCAGGTGCCCCCCTTACCTTCATCACTACTATTGCATCCCATACACTTTCAATCGTTTCGTAACGGTCATACACTATTTCATTTGGAAGAATCGTTTGGTCAAGCAATATAAGGCCATCATTTTCCCACTTTATCGATATTAACTCTTCTGACATATTAAACTCTCCTTTACAGCTTTTAAAGTATCGATATATTTAGCTCCACTTTGATAAACTGATTGATTTAAAATGAATTCATTTGCAGTTAACATACATAATCTTTCAGCAATAACTCGCTGTTCACGAGCTAGACTCGTAATATCCTTCACCTTTGCAAGCCCTACAATTCGTCGATTCAACTCAAGACCTGCCATACCTGCAGTATCCTTCAAGACTTGAGATAAATAATCTTCTACAATAGTAGACTCATTTTTAGCAAATGGCTCTTCAGCTGATTCCTTCCATAACTTCACAAACTTTTGTTTAAATAAATCGAGAGTATCTTCAATGGATTGTTCTACCCAATTAGTGA
>NZ_JBAEAP010000607.1:0-2030 GCF_056205495.1 Psychrobacillus sp.
ACTGGTGGTACAACTGATTGTTGAACTGGTGGTGCCTCATAATAGTCTGGCACAGGAGCAGACACGTGGTTAGTTTCTACTCTTTCCTCATATATCGTTGCTGCTGCCTCTGGCTGAGCATCTTCTCCCTCTCCCAGAAGTGTCTTAACAAGGCTTAAACCAAACTCTAATGGTATAAGCTGCATAATATTAGAATCTATTAAGCTTCCTACTCGTAGTCTAAAAGATATTTTAATAAGTAAATCATCATTAGGGATCGCTTCCTCGCCTTCCCCTTCGATCAGATTTAAAATATCTATGGAAGGTGGAGAGATATCTACCTTTTTATTGAATACAGTGGACATTGAAGTAGCTGCAGAGCCCATCATTTGGTTCATAGCCTCTTGTACGGCACTTAATTGAATTTCACTTAGTTGAGGGCTTGGATCTATCCCATCTCCACCTAGCATTAAGTCAGCAATTACTGCAGCGTCTGACTGCTTAATAACTAGTAGATTCATACCTATTAGTCCAGCAGTATATTGGACTTGTACGGCGACATAAGGATGTGGAAATTCCTCCACTAACTTACTTCTATTAATCATGCTAATATGTGGAGTAGTAATATCCACTTTTTGACCTAATAAGGAAGATAGAGCAGTAGCAGAGCTTCCAAAGGAAATATTACCGATTTCCCCTAACGTATCTATAGCAAAAGAGTCTAAGTAATCTTCAATATTCGTTGTATTTATGTTTGCTTTTTCTTCCTTCACATTGTCAACCGTTCCACGTAGGAGGGCTTCAATTTCTTCTTGGGAGAGCATATCATCACTCATCATCATCCTCTCCTCCTTTCAAAGTTTCAATTATTTGTACTGCCATTTTCTTTTTAAGCTTACCGGGCTGTGCTTTAAACTTTGGTATATCTCCTACTTTAATTGTAAGAGCATCTTCCACTTTAGCATTTAATTGAATGACATCGCCCAACTGAAGATATAAAAGATCTTCCATGGTGATTTCAGTAGAACCTAATTCAGCCACAACTGGTATTTCTGCTGATTTAACACGTTTTTTAAGGACTGCTAATTGTTCCGGTGACACTTCTTTTTTATTCGTTTGCATCCAGTAGCGTACAGATAGGTTAGGTACAATTGGTTCTAATACTACATGAGGAATACAAATATTAATCATTCCACTGGTTTCTCCAATAACCGTATTAAACGATATGACAACTACAGTCTCGTTTGGTGAAATCATTTGTAAAAATTGTGGGTTTATCTCTAATTCCGTTAAGATTGGATCGATATCCGCTATATTACTCCATGCTTCTCTTAAATTATCAAAGGATTTTTCAAAGAGATTTGTCATTATTTTTGTCTCTATTTCAGTTAAATTATCGACCTTTGTATGCGGCTGACCCTTCCCTCCCATTAACAGATCCAACATGGAATATGCGATATTGGGGTTTATCTCCATTAGAATATTACCTTCTAGAGGCGGAACCTCAAACACGTTAATGAGTGTCATATGAGGTACCGAGCGTATAAACTCTTCAAAAGGAATTTGGTCTACGGATACTACAGATATTTGAACATATGATCTTAACTGGGCAGAAAAAAATGTGGTTAAAAGACGTGCGAAATTTTCGTGTATACGTGTCAAACTTCGTATTTGGTCTTTCGAGAAACGCAGAGCTCTCTTAAAATCAAAAGTACGAATTTTCTTTGATTCCTGTTCGCTCTTCATTTCGTCCGCTGTCATTTCACCTGTCGAAAGGGCACTTAACAATGCATCTATTTCTGATTGAGATAATATATCTCCTGCCAATCTGCCCACCTCCATTCAAAAAAGTACTTTACTGAATAATATAAGAAGTAATATAAACCTGCTGTACTTCTCCTTCATTCATCAATTCATTTATTTTAGTTTTAAGCGAGGACTCTAAGGTTAGCTTTCCTTGCTTACCTTCTAAATCCTCTGGCGTCATTTCTGAAAGCTCCGTGATCAAAATATTCTTCACTTGGAAATCGCGTTTTGTAAGCTCCTCTGCC
>NZ_JBAEAP010000608.1:0-14302 GCF_056205495.1 Psychrobacillus sp.
ACGAGAATAGGTAATGGAGCTACTCAAGTTAGAACAGGAAAAGTACCAATCGAAGAGTGGCAAGGCAATATGGTAAGTGCACGTGAAAATTTAAGAAGCTTGGCCGACCAATGGGCATTCACAAATAGAAACGATGGAAACAAAGATTACATTGTTAGTTCCTTTGTACAAAATAAAGTTAATAAAGAAAACGAAAAGAATTGGAAATCCCTAGGTGCATCTGTTAAAGCATATACGGAAAGCGATTTTCCAATGACAGCAAGTGAAACCGATCAACAGAAGAAAAAGGATTTACAACATATTTCGGATAAACCAGTAAGCGTAGAGGATGTAAAAGCTAAGTTTGCAAAGATTTTTCCAGAACTAGCGGATGCTAAAATTTACATTACAGAAAGTGGAAAGGATGCTCCATATCCCTTCTACCATATTGAGTTTCATAAGGACATTCGTATTGGTTACGCCGATTTTACAAAAAAGGGAGGCCATTTATTATCCTTTCTAATGGAAAGACCTTTTGATAAAAATGCTATTGATACGGAAAGCATGAAAAAAAATGCTTTGGATTATATGAAGAAGTTAGGATATACAGATACGGAGCTTATAGAATTCCGTGAAAACCACATTGCATGGCATTTAGCATTTGCTCGGAAGGACGCAGAAAATGATGCAATCGTTTATGCTGATGGATTACATTTAAAAATTGCAAAAGACAATGGAGAGTTACTAGGATTAAATGCAATGGAATATATTCAAGAGGAAAAAATAGCAGAACAAAAAGTAATTCCTTTAGATTATAAAACCATATTCGCTGATAATCAAAAAATAGAAGAAGTAAAAATGGCTTACGTTGAGAACGATCAACTACAGCAGCGTCTAGCATATGAGTTACTTACTCGAAGTGATGACATTGGAACATATAGAGTGTATATTGATACAGAATCACATGAGATTCTGCATTCAGAAAAATTACCTTAAAATAATATATAGAATTCTCCCTCTTTAAATGTCATAATAAAATTAATATGACATTTAAGAGGGTAAAAATTATGCAAATTAAACTAGGAACAAATTTAATACTTGAGCCAACTTTCACAGAGAAAGCTGAGAAATATCGTTGTAAAGTAGTAGATATGGATGATCATTTTCTATATGTCGATTATCCTATAGATACAATTACCAACAAAACCGTTGTCATGATGGAAGGCACTCAATTACGTGCCACGTTTATAGAAGAAACGAAATCTGTCTTTGCTTTTCCGACAGAAGTGTTAGGAAGAAAGTTAGGACAAATTCCAATGATAAGACTGTCTTATCCAGACACGGAAGACTTTATGAAAATACAGAGGCGTAATTTTGTAAGAGTTGTATCACCAATCGATATTGCGATACAATTTGGAGATGAAAAATATCAATCGGTAACAGATGACATAAGTGCGGGTGGGGTAGCCATCATTCTAAATGAGGATGTGAAATTTAGTGGTGGAGATGAGGTATCTTTAATTATTCCATTATCTTTTAATAATGGAGAGATGAGATATGTATTTACTACTGCTTTAGTCATACGCATCTGGGAGAGAGAAACGTTAAAAATTGCGTCTTTACAATTTACGAATACAGATGATTTGGACAGGCAGCAAATCGTTCGTTTTTGCTTTGAAAGACAGTTGCTTATGCGAAAAAAAGGACTAAGTTAAAAGTCTGTATTTACAGGCTTTTTTTTTTCGTATTATTCTGTGATAAAATATAGGCGAATAGAGTGGAGGATAAAATGATGAAACAAATTCAAATAGCAATTGACGGTCCAGCAGCGGCAGGTAAAAGCACGATAGCGAAGCAGACGGCTGAATTATTAGGTTATACATATGTGGATACAGGAGCAATGTACCGAGCAATTACGTATAAAGCACTTCAACTTAACATAAATTTGCAAGATGGAAGCAAACTAACTGAGCTTCTAAAAGATACCTCTATTGAGCTTAAGCCATCTTCTAAAGGACAACTTGTGTTCTTGGATAACGTAGAAGTAACGGACCAAATACGTTCAAAAGAAGTCACTTCGAACGTATCAGTTGTAGCAGCTCATGCTGATTTAAGAGAAGAAATGGTGAAAAGACAGATTGAAATGGGTAAATCTGGTGGAGTGGTAATGGATGGACGAGATATTGGAACGCACGTCCTTACAAATGCTGAACTTAAAATATTTATGTCTGCAAGTGTTGAAGAAAGAGCAAACAGAAGATTTCTAGAAAACGAAAAAAGAGGAATTCATACAAGCTTAGAAGAATTAATTCATGATATCGCATTAAGAGATAAACTGGATAGCGAGAGAGAAGCATCTCCTCTGATCAAAGCAAAAGACGCTATTTTCATTGATACCACATCTCTTACGATTCATGAAGTTTCTAATAAGATTATGCAGTTGGCAAAAGAAAGGATGGTTTAAGTTGGAACTGTATTCCTTTGCGAAAACAATTGTTTTTGCAGCGTTAAAACCAATATATAGATTTGAAGTAATAGGAGCTGAAAATTTCCCAAAAGAGGGAGGGATTTTGCTTTGTTCAAACCATATAGAAAATTTAGATCCTCCTGTCGTTGGGATTAATGCACCGCGACCTGTTAACTTCATGGCAAAGGAAGAGCTTTTTAGAATACCTGTATTAAAAAGTTTACTACCGGGTGTAAGAGCATTCCCAGTAAAAAGAGGAATGAGCGACCGTGATGCTCTTCGAAAAGCGTTAAAGCTTTTAAAAGAAGGAGAGGTTGTAGGGCTTTTTCCGGAAGGAACAAGAAGTAAGGATGGAAAGTTAGGAAAAGGTTTTAGTGGTGCTGGTTTTTTTGCCCTCAGAGGAAATGCGAACGTAGTGCCATGTGCAATTATTGGACCATATAAACCTTTTAGACGTTTAAAAATAGTTTTTGGAGAAGTTATAGATATGGAGCCGTACAGAGAAAGAAGAGCTTCTGCAGATGAAGTTACAGAAGTTATTATGGAACACATCGGTAAAATACTAGACCAATATAAAAACTAAATGATTTTTAACACTTTAACCTGTTCTTAACACATTGCTTTCATGGCTACAGTGTGGAGGCTCTCGATCATCCTACTGAGAGAGAGAAAATCAATTATTTTCATAAACTAGCATATATGTCACTAGCTTTTAATATTCTCTTGTTTTTATCCAGTTTTTTAGTTTGATAGCGAAGTTAAAATGATTAAGTGGATGGAAATTTCTATTTCAAAAGTGCTTCTTTTTGTATTTCTGAGAAAGTTCGCATAAAATAGAGAAGAGACGTTGTGAAGGAGGAATATCATATGTCAGAAGAAATGAACTTAAACACGCAAGAGTTTAAAGAAGGAGATCTGGTTAAAGCGACGGTTGCACAAGTAGATGAGAAATCAATAATTGTATCAATTGAAGGTGCACCTTTCGATGGTATAGTTCCAATTAGCGAGCTTTCTAGCCTGCATATTGAAAAAGCATCCGACTCCGTTTCCATCGGCGATGAACTTGAACTAATGATTACTAAGGTAGAAGAATCTAACTACGTTCTTTCCAAACGAAAAGTCGATGCTGAAAAAGCATGGGAAACGTTAGAAAAACAGTTTCAATCTGGGGAAGTTATTGAAACAGAAGTTAAAGAGGTTGTAAAAGGCGGACTAGTTGTAGATTTGGGTGTCCGTGGATTCATACCTGCTTCTTTAATAGAAGATTATTTTGTAGAATCATTTGAAGATTATAAAGGGCGAGTTTTGACTTTTAAAATCGTTGAATTAGAAAAAGACAAAAACCGATTGATTCTTTCTCATAAAGCAGTAGTTGAGGACGAAAAATCAGTGAATAAAAACAAAACGTTAGATAACATTAAACCGGGGGACATTGTTCCTGGTACTGTCCAAAGACTAGCTTCTTTTGGTGCTTTTGTAGATATTGGAGGCGTGGATGGACTTGTTCATATTTCTCAAGTATCCCACGAGCACTTAGATAACATATCTGATGTGTTAAAAGAGGGACAAGAAGTTAAGGTAAAAGTATTGTCTATAGATCGAGATGCAGAAAGAATTTCTTTATCTATTAAAGATACATTACCTGGACCATGGTCTGATCTAGAAGACAAGGCTACAAAAGGATCTGTTCTAACTGGGAAAGTTAGACGATTAGTATCTTACGGTGCTTTTGTTGAAGTTTTCCCTGGGGTTGAGGGCTTAGTACACATTTCTCAAATTGCTCATCAGCATATCGGTACTCCTCAGGAAGTGCTGAAAGAAGGTCAAGAAGTAGAGGTAAAAGTTTTAGATGTAAACAGCAAAGAAAAACGTTTATCTCTAAGTATTAAAGAGCTAGTGAAGAACGAAGATGAGTTCAATTTAGCTGATTATCAAATGCCTGAAGAATCGAAAGGTTTTTCTATTAGCGATGTTCTAGGCGATCGTTTAAAAGACTTTACTAACAAATAATAATAGCTGATTTCGTCATAATCTTAACTTATTCAAGCAGGTGACTTCAATAAAGTCGCCTGCTTTTATTGTTTTGTTGTATAATACAGTTTAGACGAAGTTTGGAAGGATGTAATATTAATGACAAAACCAGTAGTAGCAATTGTTGGTAGACCTAATGTAGGTAAATCAACTATATTTAACCGAATTGTAGGAGAACGTGTATCCATTGTGGAAGACATCCCAGGTGTAACGCGTGATCGTATATATAGCTCAGCAGATTGGCTTACACATGAATTCAATATCATTGATACAGGTGGAATTGAATTAAGCGATGAGCCATTTTTAGAGCAAATCAAACAACAGGCTGAAATCGCTATGGATGAGGCAGATGTAATCATCTTCCTTACAAATGGTCGTGAGGGTGTGACAGCAGCAGATGAGTACGTTGCTAAAATACTTTATAAAACAAAGAAGCCAGTTGTATTGGCAGTAAATAAAATTGATAATCCAGATATGCGCGAAATGATTTTCGACTTTTATGCCCTAGGATTAGGCGAACCATACCCTATTTCAGGTTCACATGGTCTTGGTCTAGGGGATTTGCTAGATGAAGTCGCTAAAAACTTCCCAGATATGGATGAACAGGAATACGGTGAAGAGGTTATTAAGTTTTCCCTTATCGGACGTCCAAATGTAGGGAAATCTTCTTTAATCAATGCATTCTTAGGGCACGAGCGAGTAATCGTAAGTGAAATTGCGGGAACAACAAGAGATGCTATCGATACAGAGTACTCATTCGATGATCAAGATTATGTAATGATTGATACTGCTGGTATGCGTAAAAAAGGTAAAGTGTATGAGACAACTGAAAAGTATTCTGTACTTCGTGCATTAAAGGCGATTGAACGCTCAGACGTTGTTTTAGTTGTTCTGAATGCAGAGGAAGGCATTCAAGAGCAGGATAAGAAAATCGCTGGTTACGCTCATGAAGGCGGTAAAGCAGTTATTATTGTAATGAATAAATGGGATGCCATTGAAAAAAATGATAAGACGATGAGTGAAATGACTAAAAAGATTCGTGAGCATTTCCAATTTTTAGATTATGCACCAATCGTATTTGTATCAGCAAAAACAAAACAACGTGTGAATTCTTTATTCCCCGTTATCAATCAAGTAAGTGAAAACCATGCAATGCGTGTCCAATCTTCCGTTCTAAACGAGGTAGTAGAAGATGCAGTAGCAAGAAACCCAGCTCCGACAGACAAAGGGAAAAGATTGCGTATTTACTATGCTACTCAAGTGGCCATCAAACCGCCTACTTTTGTTGTGTTTGTTAATGAGCCGGAATTAATGCACTTCTCTTATGAGAGATTTTTAGAAAATCGCATTCGTGAGTCATTCGATTTTGAAGGCACGCCTATAAGAATTATTACTCGTGCTAGAACATAATTAGCAAAGGGGGCTTAAAGATGACAAATGTAACCGTTCTTGGAGCAGGTAGTTGGGGAACAGCTTTAGCGATGGTTCTTGCGCATAATTCTCATGATTGCCTTCTCTGGTCACACAGAGAAACTCAAACCGAGGAAATAAACCAGGATCATACCAATAAGAAATACCTGCCTGATACGATACTGCCTGAAAATCTTAAAGCTACAAGCGATTTAACGAAAGCAATAGAGCATGCTTCTATTATTGTGTTAGCAGTACCTACAAAGGCAATTAGAGAAGTTTGTCAGGATATTGTAAAGCTAATGGAAAACAAAAAGCTTTTAGTGCATGTTTCAAAAGGAATCGAACCGGATTCCTTAAAGCGAATATCAGAGATGATTGCTGAGGAAGTTCCTGAATCTATGGTAGAGGGTATTGTAGTATTATCTGGTCCTAGCCACGCCGAGGAAGTAGTTTTACAGCATCCAACTACGATTACGGTGGCTAGTGATAATATGATTGCTGCAGAAAAAGTGCAAGATCTATTTATGAATAATTACTTCCGTGTCTATACTAATGATGATGTCATTGGAGTAGAAATAGGGGCTGCCTTAAAAAATGTCATAGCATTAGCCGCAGGTATCGTAGATGGGCTTGGATACGGTGATAATGCTAAAGCTGCACTTATAACTAGAGGTTTAGCTGAAATCTCCAGATTAGGTATAAGTTTAGGTGCCAAGCCGTACACTTTCTCTGGTCTGACAGGAATGGGTGATTTAATAGCGACATGTACAAGTGTACATTCCCGTAACTGGAGAGCCGGTAACCTACTTGGTAAAGGCTCTAGCTTAGATGAGGTGCTAGAAGAAGTAGGTATGATAGTGGAAGGCGTTAGGACGACAAAAGCAGCGTTTCAGCTTGCGCAGAAGCAATCTATTGATATGCCTATTACCGCTGCATTACATTCTGTTCTGTTTGAGCAGGTACATCCAAAACAAGCAGTTGATTCCCTAATGCATCGTACAAAGAAGAATGAACTGGAAGATTATAAGACGTTTTAAAAATTGTCATAAAAAAGAGTTGTATAAAAAAGCAACTCTTTTTTCATGTGATATACTATTTTCATGAAAGGTGGGGGAACAGTTGCTATTAGTCTCATCAATGGACAAAATGTGGATATCCTTTGGTTCTATGGGATGCATGTTTATGGCCATGTTGCTTATGTTTTTTGTTAAAACAAAAATCCAAAACAGATTCATAAAGTTTATATTTGGTCTGGTTGCATACATATTGCTTTTCATTGGTTTTATCACAATGGTTTATATCATTTTCAATCCAACAAAAGCCTAGTAAGGAGATTCGAATGAAAAAACTATTACTAACTGCTATTTCTATAACAACACTCGTATTAGGTGGTTGTGGTTTTAAAGGCGGCTATGAGCCAGAAAACCTATTACCTTATGAAGATCAGCTTAATTCCGTACAAACTGCAGTTGAAAGCTTCCAAGAAGCCTCAGGTGGCTTGCTGCCTATAAAAACACGTGAGCAAGAAACAGATCAATATATAAAATATCCGATAGATTTTAAGAAAATTGTTCCTAACTATCTTGGGAAAGCTCCTGCTAACTCGTATGAAACAGGTGGGATTTATCAATATGTATTAATGGACGTAGAGGAAAACCCAACTGTAAAGTTGGTAGATTTACGAATTGCAGATACTTTGAGAGATATTAACTATCGCAAAGGGATAAACGGCTATGGTCCTATCGCTGAGACGATTGTAGAAGGTGTTTATAAGCTAGATTTTAAAAAGATGGGTTATAAAGATGAAATTACCGTTCAAAGCCCTTATTCAGACACTCTGCTCCCTCTAGTAGCAACGGGCGATGGAAAAGTATATGTTGACTATTCTATTGAGCTTTATCGTTTGCTTCAAGAGACAGAGGTTGACGTCAAGCCAGGTGATGATATTCGTTTTTTAATAACGGATAACTTTGCAATCGTACCTGCGTATTCATTGCCTTATACGGTTGATGAAAATAACGAACCTATTTTTATGATAAACAAATAACTTATAAGAAACGTTTCATGCTCTATGCATGAAACGTTTTTTTCGTGCATATATTAAATTGCGAAGAAAGGAGAATACCGATGTCTAGCAAACTGTATGAACAAATAGCAGAGAGAACAAATGGTGATGTGTACCTTGGTGTAGTAGGTCCAGTTAGGGTAGGTAAATCTACGTTTGTAAAAAGAGTAATGGAGCTAGTTGTATTACCGAATATTGTTGACGAATCAGAAAGATTAAGAGCACAAGACGAACTTCCACAAAGCTCTCCTGGAAACGTCATTATGACAGCAGAACCAAAATTTGTTCCTGCTCATGGTACGAATGTATACTTGGGTGACGAGCAACTGCGATTACAAATTAGATTAGTAGATTGCGTAGGGTACATGATTGATGGCATTAAAACCCATTCTGGAGAAGAAGGGCAGAAGCTGGTCCACACTCCTTGGCATACGGAAGCAATTCCGTTTGAGGAAGCTGCAAGAATTGGAACTGATAAGGTTATTCGGGATCATTCTACTATTGGCATTGTGATTACAACAGATGGTTCTGTCAATAATATTCCTAGGGTAGCAGCAGAAAAAGCAGAAGATGAAATTATAGGTCAGTTAAAGGAAATTGGAAAGCCATTTGTTATTGTTGTTAACAGCAAAACGCCAGGTCATTTAGAAACTCTTCATTTGTGCGAAGAACTTCAAAAAACTCATGAAGTACCTGTAATTCCGGTTGCTGTGGATAGAATGACAGCAGAGGAAATTCAGTACATACTACAACAGGCGCTATATGAATTTCCGATAACGGACATTGAATTGATGAAGCCTGATTGGACAGATGTACTTGAGCCAGATCATTTTGTTAACAATCAAATTACTACTTCCTTACAAGAATGGCTGCAAATTGTCTCCAAAATGAGAGACGTGAAGGAGCTTGCAGAAAAATTTAAGGAAGTCCCATTTATCAAGTCTGCAGAGGTTATAGAGGCAGATCCTGGTAGAGGTTCTGCTTGTATTCAAATAGATTTAAAGCCTGAAGTATTTCAAGAGGTTTGTGATGAATGGCTTGATGAGCCAATTACTTCCAAGAAAGATTGGCTATTGTTTGTCAAGGAGGCGTCTACAGCTAAAAAGACATATCATCGGTTTGCGGATGCGCTAGAAGCAGCTAATACGACAGGGTATGGTGTGTCACTTCCATCCATTCAGGATTTCCAACCTACTGCACCAGAAATTATTAAACAAAATAATTTCTTTGGAGTCAGCTTAAAAGCTAAGGCTTCTTCGCTTCATATCATTCGAGTGGATATGGAAGCAGAATTTGCTCCGCTTTTAGGTTCAGAATTCCACAGTCAGCAGCTTTTAAAAGACTTAAAGCATGGATTCTTACATGATAGAGATGCACTTTGGGCAACGCAGGTTTTTGGAACGTCTCTGTTAGAGGTTATGAAGGAAAGTATACGGTATAAAACGGAAAGTGTAAGTCAGGTTGCTAAGAAAAGAATGCGCCAAACAATTGAAAGAATGGTAAATGAGGGAGACCGTGGGATGGTTACCTTTATTCTATAAAATACGGATTTGGACTTTTTGTGCCTATGCAAAAAGTCCTTTTCTTTGTTTTTTTTACGTTCTTTTTAAGGAAAGTTGCCTAAACACGGATAAATAGTGTTGCGAAGGGATTTCTGTTGTGATACTCTTTTTACAGGATTGATGCTTATCTTCCTTTGAGAGGAGGTGAATAGTATGAATAAAACAGAATTAGTGAACTCTGTTGCAGAGGCTGCAGAATTATCGAAAAAAGACGCAACTAAAGCAGTTGAGGCTGTATTTGAATCAATTCAAACTGCTCTTGCAGATGGTGAAAAAGTTCAATTGATCGGTTTTGGTAACTTTGAGGTTCGTGAACGTGCTGCACGTAAAGGACGTAATCCACAAACAGGTAAAGAAATCGATATCGCTGCTAGCAAGGTGCCTGCTTTTAAACCAGGTAAAGCACTTAAAGATGCTGTAAAATAATGGTGTCGTAGTACATAGAACGGCTACTGTGAAGCTTGCTTCATAGTAGCCGTTCTTTTCAATTTATTATATAATAAAAATTTGTTGTATGAAGTGAAATTAATTTCCTATATTCATTTCATATGCTAAGATACATACGACATATTATGCAGTTTTTTCTGGGGGGTCAGCAGATGACGAAGGTCGATCTGAAAAAAATAGAAAATGCAGTAACAATGATTTTAGAAGCGGTAGGAGAAGATCCTAATCGAGAAGGATTATTGGATACTCCAAAAAGAGTTTCTAAAATGTATGCTGAGATGTTTGAAGGACTACACCAAGATCCAAAAGAACATTTCAAGACGGTTTTTCATGAAGAGCATGAGGAATTAGTTTTAGTGAAAGATATACCTTTTTTCTCCATGTGCGAACATCACCTTGTTCCTTTTTATGGTAAGGCACATGTTGCATACATACCTAGAGATGGCGTTGTAACCGGCCTAAGTAAACTCGCTAGAGCCGTGGAAGTGACAGCAAGAAAGCCACAGCTTCAAGAAAGAATCACTTCTACGATTGCTAATGATATTATGGAAATGATTAACCCTCATGGAGTCTATGTTGTGATAGAGGCAGAGCATATGTGCATGACCATGCGCGGGATTAAAAAACCTGGTGCTAAGACCGTTACTGCTGTAGCAAGAGGTATCTATGAAACAGACGATATCAAGCGTTCAGAGGTTTTATCATTTATCCAAATGAAATAACTCCTTTTGAGGTTCGATGAGAATATGGTATGATGAATTTAGATTATGAACAAAGGAGACTATTGTAATGTCTAGTTCAGATTTTATCGTTATAAAGGCAGAGGAAGATGGAGTACAAGTGATCGGTTTAACCCGAGGTACGGATACAAAATTCCATCATTCCGAAAAGCTTGATACAGGTGAAGTGATGATTGCTCAATTTACAGAGCATACATCTGCTATGAAGATAAGAGGCAAAGCTTCCATTCATACAGACAACGGTATTATTAAAAGTGAATCTAAGAAATAAATAATTTAAAAGGCCAATAATCGCGAGTTAAATTATATATGTCGTGACAGACTAATGCTAACTGCGATTGGGAAATGGAGTAAAGTGTATGAATGAATCTTTGATAAAACATCATTTAGAAAAAAACAAAAGAGATATTCTCATGCAAATACAACATAATACTCTGTTAAAATATGCAGGAATGCCTGTTATCGACGAAGAACGTTTGTTCTTTACGCTTTTACCCATGCTAAATGGAGAACAGTGGGATGACTCAAACAATCAAGCGACGATTGCTGTCTCATTGATTTTTGCAGCTCTTGCAGCTCACGATTTAGTAAAGGAGCAAAATGCGACCACCAAAGAGCAGCAATTACAAGTATTGGCGGGAGATTATTACAGTGGAAAATATTATCAGCTGCTGGCGAAGGGAAAGCAACTAGAGCTGATTCAGATTTTTTCTGCTGGAGTCTCATCTATCACAGAGCACAAAACAAAATTTTATGACCACCTAGCTTATCCTTTCGAAGACCTTATTCAGTCTATACAGCTGATTGAAAGTAAGCCAATTGAGCAATTCATGGAATACTTTTCGTATCATGAATATATCTTTATCATGAAGGAAGCATTACTCCTTATAGCCTTAAGAAGAGAGTTACATGCCTTTGAAAACAGGGAAGAAACATTCTATATCCGAAATTCCTTCCTGTTGCAGACAAAGATCGATTTGCTTCGTGAGGAAATAGAAACGGTAGAAAATAATTTGGTGCGGGAAGTGCGCTACTCCACTATATTAAAAGAAAATGTAAAGCATGCTATTTTAGAGCGAGTAACCGAACAAGCTATAAAGAGCAGTTGAGAGAAGGTTTAACAGATGGGAAAAACAAAAGAACAACATGTCCACGAGGTTTGTGAGAAGATTTCCACGAACTATGATTCTATGAATTCTGTCATAAGCTTTCAGCAACATAAAAGCTGGCGGGGCGACACGATGAAAGCTATGCAGGTCAAAGAAGGAAGCAGTGCCTTAGACGTTTGTTGTGGCACAGCTGACTGGACGATCGCTTTAGCAAAGGCTGCTGGTCCTACTGGTACAGTTAAAGGATTAGACTTCAGTCAAAATATGTTAAATGTAGGAAAAGAAAAAGTAAAAGATATACCACAAATTGAATTGATTCATGGTAATGCAATGGAGCTGCCTTTTGAGGATAATACATTCGACTATGTGACAATTGGATTTGGCTTGCGAAATGTTCCCGACTATAAACAAGTGCTACAGGAGATGAACCGAGTAGCTAAACCGGGTGGCATGATTGTTTGTTTAGAAACCTCTCAGCCAGATTCCAAACTCTTTAATGCAGGATTCCGCTTTTACTTTAGATACATTATGCCAGTTTTCGGAAAGCTATTTGCTAAGAGTTATAAAGAATATTCTTGGTTACAAGAGTCCGCAAAAGAATTTCCAAATAGAGCTGAGCTAACTCAGTTATTTGAAACAGTAGGTATGGTTAACGTGAGTAGTAAACCATACAGTGGTGGTGCAGCTGCCCGACATATTGGCTATAAGAAAGATTTTTAAGTAGGGGAAGGTTTGTTTCTGTGGATAAGATGAGATTAAAAATGCTTTATTCCGACCTAAAATCGGATTTAGAAGTCATTGAAAATGAATTAGCAGCAGCTGTGAATTCTTCCTCCCACTTATTGAATGAGGCCTCGCTTCATTTGTTGCTCGCAGGGGGAAAAAGAATCCGCCCTGTATTTGTACTGCTTTCAGCTAAATTTGGCGACTATTCTATAGAGTCTATTAAGCAGGTTGCTGTTTCTGTTGAGTTGATACACATGGCTTCCTTGGTCCATGATGATGTGATCGATGATGCTGAAACTAGAAGAGGCCGAGAAACTGTGAAGTCTCAATGGAACAATCGAGTAGCTATGTATACAGGTGACTTTCTTTTCGCTAAGGCTATCGAATACATAACAGCAGTAAAAAATACATATGCTCATGAGGTTCTCTCTAATACGATGGTCGAGCTTTGTATTGGGGAGATCATACAAATTGAGGACAAGGGATTTGTTGATCAGACGGTCCGGGACTATTTAAGAAGAATTAAAAGAAAGACAGCAATCCTCATCTCAGCAAGCTGTGAATTGGGTGCAATTTCCTCAGGTGCTGATGAAAAGACTATTAAGCATCTTAAGAGATTTGGTTACTATGTAGGAATGTCTTTCCAGATTATCGATGATATCCTCGATTTCACTTCCACTGAGGAGGAGTTAGGTAAACCAGCTGGAGGAGACTTACTTCAAGGTAATATTACTTTACCAGTGATATACTCAAAAAATGATCCAGCTATCTATCCGTTGTTGAAAAGGGTTTTCGATGGTGATATCGAAGAGAAAGATATGGAATTGTTGCTTAAAGAGATCCGACAATCGGAAGGTATTAAAAGAGCAAAACAAGTAAGTAATATGTATTTGCAAAAGGCTTTACATGAGGTGAAGCAGCTTCCGTCAAATTCTGCAAAGAAATCCTTGCAAAATGTCGCATTATTTATGAGTAAACGTAACTTTTAATTGAAATTAACTGGCTGTAATGATAGTATTTTTAACGGTGGAGAAATAAAATCCATTTTATATTTGAAGGAGTGTTCATAATGGAAAAAACATTTTTAATGGTAAAACCTGACGGCGTACAACGTAACCTAATCGGTGAAATCGTTAGTCGTTTCGAGAAAAAAGGATTCCAATTAGTTGGAGCAAAATTAATGCAAATTCCTACTGAATTAGCAGAACAACATTACGGTGAGCACAAAGAGCGTCCATTCTTCGGAGAACTTGTTGAATTCATCACTTCTGGACCAGTTTTTGCAATGGTTTGGGAAGGCGAGAATGTTATCTCAACAGCTCGTTTAATGATGGGTGCTACTAACCCTAAAGAGTCTGCTCCAGGAACAATTCGTGGAGATTTCGCAGTAACTGTTGGTAAAAACATTATCCACGGTTCTGATTCATCTGAAAGCGCTGAACGTGAAATTGGCTTATTCTTCAAACAAGAAGAATTAGTTTCTTACGCTAAAGATGCTAACAACTGGATTAACTAATTAACCGCTATTCTCTATTAAGGAGATTAGCTTAGGCTATAGATAAACTTAAAGAAATTTAAGTTTATCTATAGTCTTTTTTTTAGGCTAAATTAACTGATTTGAGAAACAGAAACCCTTTAGCATAGCCTAAAGTAAATACCCTTTAGTTGTTAAGGAAGCTTAGCACAAGAGGGAAGAGTAACAGAATAATGGCAGTCAATATCAGTATGATATAAATCCATTTCGGTAGTTTTTCTCTATCTTT
>NZ_JBAEAP010000609.1:0-13438 GCF_056205495.1 Psychrobacillus sp.
ACCGTCGCGTGGACCGCTGCTACGCCGACCAGCACTTGGACGTGACCCGCTTCCTGAACGAGAAGATCCGCGATCGCTTCGTCCACGTGATGAAGAACTACGTCCGCCACCGCCGCTGCTACGGTTACCTTTGTATCCGCCACCGCCACTGCGTCCGCCGCCACTACGCTCTCTACGAGCTGGTAATGGACGTTCTTCTGAAAGTGAGATTGGTGAATCGTCTGGCTCTTTCGTCATTGACTTGATTGCTGCTGCAACCACGTCAACTGCTTCATGCTTTTCAAGCATTTCTGCAGCAAGTGTACGATAGTCACCTAAATCATTTTTGTTAATAATTTCAGTAAGAGCTTCAATTGCTACACGTTGTTGCCCTACTAATGCTTCATCTGAGCTTGGTGGACGAAGAGCTGTCATACGTTTTTTCGTAGTGTCTTCAACAATACGAAGGTAACCCATTTCTCTTGGAGTAACAAATGTTACCGCAATTCCGCTTTTACCAGCGCGTCCTGTACGACCGATACGGTGAACATAGCTTTCTGGATCTTGTGGAATATCAAAGTTATAAACGTGAGTAACGCCTGAGATATCTAATCCACGAGCAGCTACATCAGTTGCAACAAGAATATCAATTTTATTTGATTTGAACTGTTTTAATACAGACATACGCTTCGCCTGGCTTAAGTCTCCATGAATTCCTTCTGCTAAGTAACCACGGATGCTTAGGGCATTTGCAAGCTCGTCTACGCGACGTTTAGTACGTCCAAAAATAATTGCAAGCTCTGGTTGGTGAACATTTAATATTCTAGAAAGGAAATCAAATTTTTCACGCTCAGTAGCTTTTACATAGAACTGTTCAATATTTTCAACAGTCATTTCTTTTGATTTGATCTTAACTTCAACTGGATCTTTCATGAATTTATCAGCAATTTTACGAATTGGTCCTGGCATAGTTGCTGAGAACAATAAAGTTTGACGATTGTCTGGAACACTTTCTAAAATTGTATTGATATCATCAATGAAGCCCATGTTTAACATTTCATCTGCTTCGTCCAAGATTAATGTTTCCACTTGGTCAAGCTTTAAAGTACGACGGTTAATATGGTCAAGAATACGACCAGGTGTACCAACGATTACTTGTGGCTTGTTTTTAAGCGCACGGATTTGACGGCCAATTTCTTGTCCTCCGTATACTGAAAGTAAACGAACTTTTTTATCATAGCCTAATTTATAAAGCTCTTCAGAAACTTGAATTGCAAGCTCACGAGTTGGAGCAATAATTAAAGCTTGAATGTTAGGGCTTTTAGGGTCAATCTTTTCAATCATCGGAATACCGAAAGCGGCAGTTTTACCAGTACCAGTTTGTGCTTGGCCAATAATGTCGCGGCCTTCCATAGCATGAGTGATAGTACCTTCTTGGATTGGTGTTGCTTCTTCAAATCCCATTCGTTGTACGGATTTTAGTGTAGAAGCGCTAATATTTAATTCTGAAAAATTTGTCAAAATTTTAATCTCCTTTTTGTTCTGTTTTGACAAATGGTTACATTTTCAGATGAAATTGCGGCAAATTCGAGCCTATACGAGGAACGTTTCCGTTACTTAAAATTCTCTGTGGTTTCAATCAGAGGGGTCTAATATAAAGGGAAAGCCCGGTCTTTTGCCGAGCGGTTCGTTAATTCTTACGTAAACAAACCGTTATGTTCAAAAAAAAGTACTCTTCAATAAATGCTGAAGAGTCTTCGCACAAAATGTATCCATTGTTCTAAACGTAGTATAGCATGCAATTGTCCCAGTTGCAATGAATTAGAATTTAAAGTCAGTAGCTCCGAACTTTTCTTCTACATTTCTTCCCTTAAAAATGTAAGAGCTTGTGGAAACCATTCCTGACAATCATCGCTGTAACAAATATGGTGCTTCCCGCTCTCCGAAAAAATTAGCTGTTTGTTTGTCGAACGGATATGATCAAATAAGAAGGGTGCTGTCGTAAAAGGAACAATTCCATCTTTCTTTCCCTGAACTAAACATACTGGGATTGTAATTTGTTCATAATAAGGTTCAACCATTTTCACCACTCGAACAAATTCTAAAGCAGCTTGAATAGGAGTTGCACGAAGTTTGTTACTATAGATTTGAAACAGCGTATTTTCTTCTGCTTTACCTTCAACTATTTTTTTAGCGACGTCTCCTATATCATGTAGCAACTGCGTTGGATTTATGTATTTTGCGGCAGCACTTAATAAAACCAATCTTTCAATTTTATAGCGTAGAGCCAAGTAAATGGCAATAATCCCGCCCATGGAAAAACCAACCACAAACACTCGATCTACTTCCTTTTGCAGCAAGCGCAAAGCCTGCTCCGCTGCCATCATCCAAGATTCGGCTGTTAGGTTTTTTAACTCAAGTGTTTCCCCATGGCCAGGTAAAGTAGGAACTACAATTTTCCAGTCTGTATTTACTTCTAGATAATCCACATAAGGTTGGACTTCATATGGACCTCCAGTAAAACCATGTAAGCAAAGTACTCCTGTTTTCATGCCATCCCTACTTTCTACTATTTTTGAAAGGGTTCAATTACCTTCTCTAACTTCATTCCCCTTGATCCCTTAACTAAAACAATAGATTGATTTGTTATTTTTGAATCTAAAAAGGATATAAGTGACTCGTAATCATTTTCCACCCATTTCAGCTGTTGCTCATCAAACTTGTCTGATAGTTGGTCTTTTAACCACTTCATACGTGAGCCAAATAAACAAACACCTGAGAACACCTCATTGGATATATACTCGCCAATTTCCTCGTGGAATGTTTTTTCATCCGGACCAAGCTCAAGCATATCTCCAAGCACAAGCCATTTATCAGGTTTAATAGTCGACTTCTCTAAAAATTGAATAGCTGCTCTCATAGAAGTTGGGGCAGCATTATATGCATCGTTAATAAAAATACTGCCATTGTTAGTTTCAATTACCTGCATGCGCATATCCGTTAGTACGATTTTCTTTAAGGCATCGCGCATCTGTTGACTCGACAAACCTATTTCTTTCCCTACAAGTAATGCAGCCAACGTATTTTTCACTTGATGCTCCCCTAGAATGGGTATAGACATTTCTTCATTTATCTCTCCATTTACAATAAAGCTGCTTCCCTGCTCAGTAAATGTAACTTGTTCAATACATAAATCGTTATTATTTCCTGTACCAAAGGATTTAGTATTTAAACCTGGTACATTCGATATAAACGGTTTCAAAAGAGGTTCGTCACCATCATAAACGAGTAGCCCATCCTCATTTAAACCAGCTATAATCTCAAACTTTGCTTTAGCAATTCCTTCTCTAGATCCAAGATCCTTCATATGCGCCTCTCCAATATTTGTGATTACTGCATATGTTGGTTTTGCCATATTTGAAAGGAATTCAATTTCTCCAAACGAGCTCATTCCCATCTCTAGTACCGCGTACTCAGTATCCTCCTCAAGGGATAGAATAGTCAGAGGAAGTCCTAGTTCATTATTAAAGTTCCCTTCCGTCTTCATCACACGGTAATAAGGCGAAAGCATTCCTGCGATTAGGTCCTTTGTGGATGTTTTACCGTTCGAGCCAGTAATTCCTATGAATACAGTAGATAGCTCTTCTCGATACGCTCTAGCCATCTGTTGAAGTGCTGCCTCACTACTGTCTACAAATAGCAGAGGTACATTCTTAGGAGGATTCGGTTCATCCTTTAACCAGAATGCTGCAGCTGCTCCTTTATCGAATGCGCTCTCTACGAATTTATGACCATTTACATTCTCACCTCGAAAGGGGATAAATAAATCCCCCGGCTTTAACGTACGTGTATTAATAGAAACTCCTGTTACTAAGGGATTACTAGATGGCTGTTCTATACCTAACCATTTTGCGATATGCTCTAATGTTTTTTTCAACTTAGTCACTCTCCATCCTTTGAATGTTCGAGCTGCTGTTTTTCCTCATAGCGCTCAATCGCTAGTGATATTAGCTCCTCGATCAAGTCTGAGTAGGATAAGCCGGAAGACATCCAAAGCTTAGGATACATGCTAATTGGGGTAAAGCCAGGCATTGTATTCACTTCGTTGATCAGCACCTCTTCTGTATCTGTAACAAAGAAATCTGCACGAACCAGCCCAGAGCAATCTAATACTTTAAATGCACGAATTGCCGCATCCTCTAGTGATTTTTGCAATCTAGTTGAGACATTTGCAGGTATTGCATAGTTTGTCGTTCCATCTATATATTTTGCAGAGTAGTCGTAGAAATCTTTCGTTGGCAATACTTCTCCCGCTACTGAACATCTTGGAGAATCGTTTCCTAAAACACTCATTTCTATCTCACGAGCTACAATGCCTTGCTCAACTAATATCTTACGGTCATATTTAAACGCTAGGTCGATTGCTTTTATAAGCTCTTGGCGATTGTTTACCTTTGTAATTCCAACACTTGATCCTAGATTAGCTGGTTTGACGAACAAAGGCCATTTTAAGCTTTCTTCAATTTTTTCAAGTAAAACTTCTTGATTGTTTTTCCACTCACGTCGAATGAAATGAACGAAAGGAACCTGTTTTAAGCCAGCTTGAGCAAACAGTTGCTTCATTACTACTTTATCCATTCCGGCAGCAGAAGCTAGCACTCCATTTCCAACGTAAGGCAAGTTTAATACTTCTAGTAATCCCTGAACTGTTCCATCCTCGCCATTAGGTCCATGCAGCAATGGGAAGATTACGTCTAATCCTTCATTACCTTCCGCAGTCTCAAGGTTCTTAGTTGTATTATCAATTGGAAGGAAACTTGTTATATCATTCGCTTTACCTGTATCTTCTCCAAATTGAAGCGTTTCAACCGTTTCAACAGGCCCTAATAGTTTTTGTCCCTTTCTCCATTCTCCCTCTTTCGAGATGAAGACAGGATACACTTCATATTTAGCAAAATCTATTGCTTGCGAAACCGCTCTTGCCGTTAATAAAGAAACCTCGTGCTCCGCAGATTTTCCACCATATAATAATCCTAATTTCAATTTCATCACTTTGACCTCCACGTTTTGGATATTTCTATTTTATCATTTCTTGTATCTATACATGAATTGTTAGCCAAATAGTTTTAGGCCAACTACTCCACATATAATACAGCTTAAAAAGAATAATTTTAGACGACTTTTCTTTTCGTTAAACAAATACATACCGATCAATACACTTCCTGCTGCCCCAATTCCAGTCCAAACAGCATACCCTGTACCTACAGATATATCTTTAAGGGCTAAGGAAAGTAAAAAGAAACTTAAAGATGCCGTAATAATGGTAAGTATAGAGAACTTCTTATTTGTAAAGCCATTAGAAAGCTTCATACAAACTACAAAACCTACCTCAAAAAGACCAGCTACAATCAGTATAATCCATTCCATTAGTCTGCCTCCTCTGTATCAATCAGCTTTAAACCAACGATACCGAAAAGTAGCAGACATAAGAATACGACTTTACCTGCATTTACTTGTTCATCGAACCATAAAATACCTACGACCGCCGTGCCGGCAGCACCAATTCCCGTAAATATAGCATATGCAGTTCCAATCGGAATCGTCTTCATCGCCTGTGCAAATAAAAAAAAGCTAATCACTAGAAACATTATGGTGATAATAGAAGGGATAAGCTCTGTAAAACCATGAGCTTCCTTTAACCCAATTGCCCATATAATTTCAGTTAAGCCTGCAACTATAAGTAAAATCCATGCCACTATTTATCACCTCATATACATAATAGACGCTTTTGCAACAGAATGTAGCAAAAGCGTCCTCTTATATTTCTATTAAGAAATCATATGGTCTTTTAACATGGTGCTTAATATCTTCTAGCACCTCGTCAGGAAAAATATTTTCCGGTAAGCAACGAATTTCAATTCCATAATTAGTCTTATCCACGCGGAACAAAGACATGAGAACACCGTCTTCATAAAAGTCGGTGTACCTTTCCACAGTTGCAGAGGACAACTCTGGCAATATAATATTATTCTTTTTTCTCCAAAATGCAGTAGATTTCGTTTTTTCTTTTATCACTTGATTGAATAAGTCAGCGATTAAGCCGTAAAAATCTTCTATATCTCGAAAATAAATTTTAGTTATATGCTCATCTTCATCGGTTAAATAGACAAATCGATTTTGAAGGTGATGATAAAATGGTGATCGAAACGCTTCTTTTTTGTGTGCTATATATAAAAGCTCTGCTTGTTCTTGAGGAGTCAGCAGATTTAATCGTCGCTCATCTGAGAAATCCAAAAAACAAAGGGAAGTAGGTTTTTCAGAGGACTCCTTTAAAAAATGCCCAAATTGATTTTCCCCTATAAAATCCATTTGTGTATGGATATTAAAAGAAGCATCTTCGTAACGATGCTTTAACAACAAAAGGGATGATAAATTAGCAAATTTTAAAAATAGTTGAACTGAAAGACCACTAAATAATGTGAAATGCTCTATCTCATTTGCATGAACGTATAGATGAGTTAAATAGTCATCTAAATCTCTCTCTTTTTTAGCCACTGAATTTTCACTCCTCATATAAGATATATATTAGCATAATTTTATTTAAACGAAACAACTGTTTTTGTAATATCGTCTATATTACTCACAAGCCAAAAAAGAGTATTTACGATATAATAGAAAAAGTGTGTTTCCTTCTATATAAGAGAATGGAAATGAAACAAAAATTTGTATATTTATAAAGAAATCTAGGTGATTTTTATGGAAAATAAAAAAGGCTTTGCTGATCGCTTCGATTGGACATTAGCTTTTATTTTATTATTATTTTTGATCGTTAGCTTACTAGCCATTTCCTCGGCTCAGACTACAGGTCAATACGCATCGTATAACTTTGTATCCAAACAGCTTTTTTGGTATGTTGTTGGGTGCGTAATTATTGCGATGGTTATGTTTTTTGAGCCAGAACAATACAAAAGAATGGCATGGTATATATATGGAATAGGAGTTTTCCTTTTAGCCATTCTTGCTATCCTTCCAGAGAGTATGGATTTAGTAGAACCTCGTAATGGGGCAAAAAGCTGGTTCCATTTACCAATAGGGGACATTCAGCCTGCCGAATTTATGAAGACCTTTTATATTTTAGGTTTAGCACGCCTTATTACCTATCATCATGAACAGTATGTGATGAAAACAGTTAAAACAGACTTTATACTATTAGGGAAAATAGGTATTACCTTAATTATCCCATTAGCTTTTATAATGCTTCAGCCTGATTTAGGTACTTCATTAGTTTTCTTAGCAATTACTGCTGCATTAATAGTCGTGGCAGGTATTACATGGAAAATTATTTTACCTCTATTTTTAGGTGGTCTTGGAATAGGTGGACTCTTTTTGTGGATGGCCTTGTATGCACAAGACTTCTTGGCTAAATATTTTGGCTTCGACCCTTATCAATTTGCACGTATTTATTCGTGGATAGATCCATATTCATATGCTTCCAATGAAGGAATGCATCTTATTACAGCTTTGAATGCAATTGGTTCAGGAGAAATATTCGGTAAAGGGTATGGAGAACGTGTTGTATATGTACCGGAAAATCATACCGACTTCATCTTTGCTGTCATTGGAGAGGAATATGGATTTGTTGGTGCTAGTATAGTAATAAGTCTCTATTTCCTACTGATCTATCACTTAACCAAAATAACCTTACAGCTTAAGGATATGTACAGCACCTATGTATGCGCTGGTATTATTGCCATGATCACTTTCCATGTATTCGAGAATGTTGGCATGACTATTCAACTTCTACCTATAACGGGTATTCCACTACCATTTATAAGCTACGGCGGTAGTTCCTTGATGGGTAATATGCTTGCTATCGGTTTAGTCTTTAGTATGAAGTTTCACCATAGAACATATATGTTTGCTAAGGATGAAGATTAAGCGACAAAAATAAAAAAGAGTGACTGAAGCATTCGTTTTAACGAGGCTTCAAGTCACTCTTTTTTTAGGATTGCACATGTGGACTTTGTGCGGGTGGTGATAAAGCTTTAAGTATTTCAAGCCTAGATTTTGTCATTGTAACAGTCACACCAAGTTTTGATAGATTACTTACAATTTTCTTTAAATCAACTTCCTTAGCCAATCCACCTCAGTCCCTTCCATTTATTATTACGAATATATATTTAAAAGGTTTCTTTTATTTTATTTATTTTTCTCTACCCTATAATACCACTTTTTACATGGCCTAAACCTTTCATTTTTATTACATATTTTACGCATTTGTAAACCATCATAACCTCTAAAGGAGTGATATCGATGATTGTACAGGATGTAATGAGTAAGCAAGTGGTTACGTGTAGCCCTAATGATTATGTAAACGAAGTTGCTGAACAAATGCGTTCATTGGATATCGGTTGTTTACCAGTAGTAAGCAAGAAAAAGCTAGTTGGAATGATCACAGACAGAGATATTGTAACAAGAGCAGTCGCTAAAGATGTCAAATGCAAAGTAGAAGACATTATGACTAAAACCGTTATCTCAGCTTCACCTCAAGACTCTACAGCTGAAGCATCTATTTTAATGGGTAAGCATCAAGTCCGCCGACTCCCTGTAGTAGAAAATGAAGAGTTAGTAGGCTTTGTATCCCTTGCTGATTTGGCATTTCCTTTTCCGCATATACAAGAAGTCTCCGAAGCTATACAGAGTATATCCGAACCAAGGAGTTATTAAACTGTTCTTTTCATTTCCCTGTTAATGTGAGTAGGAAAACCTATCCAAGTAAAATCTGCCTCCAGTTAAAAATGTACCAAGGGATGATAAATTTCTTCAGCTAGTGATATTCTTGTTCAAACCCTTGATATACCATGCTTTCATTCACCAATTTCTCTTCACCTATTTCGAGGTGAAAATTCCTTCCGAAACAGGTATTATAGATGGTAAGGTTTGAGAAAGCAGGTTTGACAATGAAAAAATCACTTATTATATTAATGTCCGTTCAATTTCTTGTTTATCTAGGCTTTGGGATTATTATTCCCGTACTGCCTGAGGTTATACTTCAGGAGAACTATAACGAGGTTCATGTAGGAGGTCTACTAACAGTCTATGCTTTAGCTTCCTTTTTCACTGCTCCTCTTTGGGGAATGCTTTCTGATCGGATTGGACGTAAAACACTTATTCTAACAGGATTAATCGGCTTTAGCTTAAGCTTTTGGTTATTCTCCTTATTTTTCGATTCATTGGTGATGCTTTACCTTTCTCGTGTAGTCGGTGGACTATTTTCAGGTGCGCTTTACACTGCGGTAACTGGCTTTATAGCAGATCTATCCGATGAGGAAAACAGAAATAAGTATATGGGCTTCATGGGAATGTCTATTGGTTTAGGTTTTATATTTGGACCAGCAATTGGAGGTATTCTAGGTCATATTAGCTTGGAAACTCCATTTATCGTCTCAGCTATTCTATTGTTAGTCATTTTTGTTTATGCGTTAATCATTTTAAAAGAACCAGCTCGTACTGGTGAAGCCAATAAGCGAACGATTCTTCCAAGAGGCGCTTTGAGCTTATGGTCCTACCGTATAAAATATTTATTCCTCTTTTCTTTTATGGTTACCTTCCTACTTGCTGGCTTGGAGGCAACTTTTCAGTTATTTCAAATTGAAAGAGTAGCTATAACACCATTACAAATTGGTTATCTGTTCATGTTCAGCGGCTTTGTTGATGCAGCTATTCAAGGTGGAGTTGTAAGACGTATCAAGAACGGAACGGAGACAACTTGGCTTCTTTATGCACAAGTAGTTACAGCTATAGGGTTGGTCATGACAGTCTTTACGACTAATATTTTTTGGGCGGGATTATCTCTTTGTGTTTTTACAGCAGGTAATGCACTTGCCAGAACAACCATTGTATCCCTTACCTCCAAAGAGTCCGGTGGTCGATATGGAACTGCAGCTGGGATGACTTATTCAATGGATAACCTCGGTCGCATCATTGGTCCTCTCTTGTTTGCATGGTTGTTTACGAAGCAGCCAGATAATATTTATGTATTGTCCGGGATTCTTGCGATATTAGCAATAGGTTTAATTTTCGCGTATCGTAGATCAACTAAAACATTAAAAAATGTATAAGAAAGCACAGAGCAAACAAAGGCACCGTAAATTTAAATTTACAGTGCCTTGTTTAATTTAATCTCAAATTTAACATTTACATATCATTAAAGTATTTCCATCAGGATCCTTAAAATTAAAATAATGATTGTGCTCAATTTTAATAAGAAGATTCACGCCTTTATTCTTCAAATATTGAAATGCCTCTTCAATATCTTTTGTGTTGAAATGAAACCCAAAGAAACACTCTTTTTTATTTTTACTGGGGCCTCCCCACCGCCCACCAGCCTTGCAAGCTTTGAAGTGGGAGTTTATAGGAAAGCCGCCACTTTTAGTAGCTGTTGTAATGGACCAGTCTACCCCTTGCTTCTCCAGAGCAGATTTCATTCTGGCTGAGGGTCTGGTGTAGTCTGCACTTTCCCTTTCGCAAGCTCTGGATGTGCTTTTCTAATAACCGATGGCCTTGCAAGCACTAAAACGGTAGCTATTAATAGAACTCCCGAAGTAATGAGGATTAGCTCTGCAGAGAACACATCATACAGAAACCCAAAAACAACCATCCCAAGTGGCATTAGAGCCATTGACCCTGTCTCTAAAATAGAAAATACACGGCCTTTATAATCATCATCTATTGTCTTTTGCATCATGACCATTATTGGTGTATTAGTGACCATCATAGTCACTCCAAAAACAAAGAGGATTATAATATAAAATACCACGGTCCCAAAGTAAGACATGTTCATTAGTAGTGGTGTCGCAATTGATGCCAATAAAAACCCTGTGCTTACTATGCTCCATTTAGAAACAAAAAGAGGGTATTTTAACTCCTTCGTACTTGAGAAGTAAATAGACATTAAGAGCATTCCAACAGCAAAGGCCATTTCTGTATAACCAAAATGGACTGGATCAAGCTTTAATTTTTCGATTAGGATAAACGAATATCCAACCTGAAAAGCTCCAAACAAAAAGTTCACTATTAAAGAAATAAAAATAATTATTTTTACGACAGGCTTTTTCATTAAATATTTAAAACCCTCTTTAATGCTTTGTAGCATCGACTCTTTAGGAGCCCCTTCTACCACTTCTTTTCTTGTAGCAAATAATTTAAAGTTCATCGTAGATTCTAAAACTATCGCTATAATAGACGCTGTCAAATAAATTCCTAAAAACACCGGCATAGACACTGTTCCATATAGTATTCCCCCTACCGCTGGACTTCCAATAGCCGCAAAGGAAATAGACATCTGATTTAATGACATCGCTTTTTGTATTCTCGCTTCATCTACTAGTCCCGTCATAGAAGAACTAAATGTTACCCCCGAAAACGTTGAGGTAATGGATAAGATGACTGTTGTTATATAAATCGCGACCAATGACAATTCTGCATTTATACTGAAGATTAATAATCCACCTATCGCCAACGAGCTGGCAATTTGAGCTCCAATAATAATTCCTTTTCTAGAGTATTTATCAGCAGCATACCCTGCAAAAGGAGCAAGTAGAGTTCTAGGCAAAATACTACATATTAGATTTGTTGCGAAGCTTGTGGCAGATCCAGTTAGCTGTAGAATATAAAAACTGATAGCAAATGCATAAACTTGAGCGCCAAAAATCGATATGAGCTTACTAATGGTGAATGTCCATAAATGATAAGTAGCTTTTTTCAACTTCACTATTTCTTCCATAATTTTTTCCCCTTTGTTTAGCTTTTTCTTTCTATTTGTTCTGAAAAAACTAAAAGTTTAATTTTATTAAACAAATAATATCATATCCGTTCTTCCATTTCAACAAAAAGTTTAATATAATTAAACTAACAATAAAAGAGGTGAAGCTATGCAGACGCTTGGAGAGCGAATACGTACTTTGAGAAAACAACAAAAGATGACTCTAGAGGCTCTTGCAGGTACCGAATTAACTAAGGGAATGCTCAGCCTAATAGAAAATAATAAGGCTAAGCCCTCTATGGAAAGCCTTCAATATATCGCTAAACAGTTAAACGTAGATGTTTCGGAGTTATTAGAGGAAGTAAGCGGACAAGAACTACGTGTAGTTTTAGAGAAAGCCGAGATTCTTTTTAATACACACTACGATGTTCTATCAGATGAATATGAGCAACTAATACAATTAGTAGAACCGTACTTGCCAAAGATTGGTCAGGGGTATGAATCAGCGCGTTTGTTAGAAATGTACAGTCGTTGCATGTACCAAGTACATAAAAAAGACTGGGAAGAACCATTAAACCAAGCTGCAGATCTTTATGAGAAGTTAAATATCACTTCGAGACGAGCTAAAATAGGAATTGTACGAACAGCCGTAAAATTTCAGGAACATAAATACGAGGAAGCCTTAAAAATCCTTCAACGGGAACGTACTTACTTAGAGGATACAGGAATTTGGATTGATCCTATCTCTCGACTTGACTTTGACTATGTAGAGACTGCACTATACTATGCAATTGGTGATCATGAATCTGCGCTGAAGCTAATGGACCAAGCAATTGAGTATTCTAAAGAAAATAAAACCTTTTACCATTTAGATGACCTCTATAGAATCGCTGCTGCCCATGCAATGATGCAAAAAGATGAGGAAAAAATAGAGTATTATGTAAAGAAAATAGAGGCATATGGAGTCTTTGCAGATGATCCAGATGCCGGGCGCTTCTCTTCTTTTATGAAAATTCATTACTTGAATTCTTATAAATATGAATATGAAGAAGCAGAGAAGCTATTCCAAGCCTATACTTTAGAAAAAAATAAGATTTTTACTCCCTACTTTGTTTTGGAGAGAGGAAAAACCTTGTACGGTTTAAAACAATTTGACGCTGCAATTGAACAATTAGAAGAAGTCGTTATTTTGGAGACACTTGGTCACCCTATTGATTTGTCCATTTTTTACGAGAAGGATGCTTATCTAGCATTATGCTATAAAGCGAAGGGACAGATGGAAAAAGCTAAAGAAGCTGTTCAAAAAGCATCTGACAACATAAGTAATATGCCCGCCACTCCCTATAAAACATTCATCCAGCAGACTTTTAAACAAATTAATTCAGATTAAATCTTTCCATAGTTACATAAGTAAGACTCATTGTAACCAATGTTACAATGAGCCTTATTTAATGTTGCGTTTATTATTACCAGCTATTCACAGGCTACTTAATTCTGCAAGCGACTTACTTCTTCCTTCATGATATAGGCGGTAATTAGCAAACCAATTTATAAATTTTGTCCATGCAACTTCAAAATCTGGCTGAATACATGATATTTGAATAAGGCTTTTTTCTTTTAAATATTCACTTTTATAATGTAAATCAAAGCCTGACATCCTTGCATCCTCAGCGAGGTGTGGAAATTGGTTTTCTT
>NZ_JBAEAP010000610.1:0-2689 GCF_056205495.1 Psychrobacillus sp.
AATCCCAGGTACAATATGTAGGTGAACGAAAAGAATTCACTAAGTTATACATGGCTTATGACAAATTAAAAAAAGATTACTATAAGGATATTGGTGAGGATACAGTGATTAATGGTGCCATCAATGGCATGGTCGATGCACTGGAGGATCCGTATTCTGAATACATGGATACAGAAGAGGCATCTATGTTTGAAGACAGTGTTCATTCGAGCTTCCAAGGAATTGGGGCAGAGATACAGGAGCAAGATGGTATTATTACGATTATTTCTCCTATTAAAAATTCTCCAGCCGAAAAATCTGGGTTGTTACCTAATGATAAGGTTTTAAAAGTAGATGGGAAAGATATTAAAGGTTACAGTGTTTCGGAAGCAGTTCTATTAATACGTGGTAAAAAAGGTACAGAGGTAACTTTGACGATTCAACGTGGTGACGGTGCATTAATTGAAACGACAATAGTTCGAGATGATATTCCAATAGAAACAGTCTATCCAGAAATGTTAAGTGACAATGTAGGCCATATTATGATTTCTAGCTTTTCTGATGATACGTATGATGAGTTAGTTACTGCAATTGATGATTTGAAAAAAGAAGGCATGGAATCATTAGTGCTGGATGTAAGACAAAATCCAGGGGGCCTGCTAGATTCAGCAGTTGATATTTCAAACCTTTTTGTTGAGGAAGGCAAGAATATTGTACAAATTGAAACAAAAGATGAGAAAAATAAACTTGTAAAAGAGGCGATTGTTGCATCACCTGGTCTCCGAGTTGATCTTCCTGTTACAGTGTTGATTGATGAAGGGAGTGCATCTGCATCTGAGATACTTGCAGGAGCATTAAGCGAATCAGCAAATATGCCTATCGTTGGTGTAAATTCGTTTGGTAAAGGAACTGTGCAATCTCTTAACAATTTACCTGATGGCTCTAATATTAAAATAACAACAGCAAAATGGTTAACACCAGAAGGTAACTGGATACATGATAAAGGTATTGCACCAGATTACGAAGTACAATATCCTTCTTATGCGATGTTATCTCCTTTAAATACTTCTGAAGTTTTAAAGACAGGTATGACATCAGATGCTGTTAAAAATGCTAAGGAAATGTTAAAAGCAGTTGGATACGATCCAGGTACTATTAACACTAGCTTTGACGAGTCTATGGTTTCTGCGGTGAAAAAATTCCAAGCTGACAACAAACTGGATGCCACAGGTGAGCTTACAGGAGATTCTGCTAATACATTGATGAATAAGCTTCGTGAAAAATTACTAAACGAAGATCCTCAATTATTAAAGGCAGAAGAGATAGCAAAGGATTTAATTAAAAAATAAGTAATAGCATAATCAATTTTTTTAAAAGAGCTGACCTGCAATGGTCAGCTCTTTATTCAAGAGAAGAAGTTTTGACGTTGCTGAGTCGACGATGAATTTCTTTAGGAAATACATAGGAAGAGGTGTGGATGTTGAAAGATGTATATTTATTGAGTGGATTTTTAGGTAGCGGGAAAACATCCTTGTTAACCAATTTAATATCACAATTCAAAAATGAAGGTATTAAACCAGCAGTAATTATGAATGAGTTAGGTAAATTGGCTTTTGATAGCAGAGCAGTAGAGGAAGACATCCCTCTTAAAGAAATGCTAGAAGGATGCATATGCTGTACAGGATCTGAGAAGATGGAAGCACAGCTTCAAATGTTGTTGGCTGGGGAAGATTTTGATGTGTTATTAATAGAGACGACTGGAGCTGCACACCCTGTTGAAGCATTAGACGCTGTGTTTTCACCAATATTTGCAAATCAGTTAAATATAAAAGGTATTATTACTGTTGCCGACTGCAAAAGATGGTTAGAACGCGACAAGCTGTCACCCCGAACACGGATGCTCTTCCTTGAGCAAATCAAACATGCACATTTAATAGTTGCCAATAAAGTAGATTTACTAACTGATGACGAGATTGCTACTGTCTCTATGGAACTCCAAGGTATTAATGGTGATGCACCAATTATTCAAGCCTCCAACAGTAAAATTTCTATAAAAGCACTTGCTAACTTGGAAGCTACCTTTCATGAAAAAGAAGTTAAAGAAGCGGCAATAGGCAAGCAGCTTTCCTTGTCTTCAAGGCTTCATACCTTTAATGAACCAATAGAGCAAGAAGCCTTCGAGGATTGGGTTAGAGGTCTTCCTGACTCCGTCTATCGGATGAAGGGTTATGTTCCACTAAAAGGACACAAATATCCTTATTTATTTCAATATGCTTATGGAATGATCCAATGGCTCCCTGAATACATAAAAATGGAGCCCCAACTTGTAATTATCGGAGAGCAAATAAATAAGCTTGAGATTATAGGGGATTCGGTTAATGATTGATGCTTTTAAATTGCTTTATAAAAATAGAGCCTCTGTTAATATTACGGAAATAGATGTACGTAATATCATTAAATCGGAGCTGCTAGACGAATATACTCACCCTAGGGTAAGGCAGAACATTGAAAAAAAGTATCAGTTGGTCATAGAGCGAGTGAAAAATAGCAGACTATCTATTTCGCAGCAAGAAGATATGCTTTTAGTAATTCACGAAGAATATATGAAATTGTCAAGAGCTTTAGAAAGCTAATATTTACTATTTGTGGTTTGTTCTTCCATTTAATAAGATTAGAAACCATTAGTTCTTTAATCTTTTTATTTGCGAAT
>NZ_JBAEAP010000611.1:0-3745 GCF_056205495.1 Psychrobacillus sp.
AAGCTGGGTGGTACCGCGCTAATGACTAAGCGTCCCTGCATGATTTTTATCATGTAGGGACTTTTTTGTTTATAGTCAATTTGTTTGGTATTGCTCAATCCAATAAAAGGAGGAAACAAAATGACAAACTCATTAATTGAAGACCTACAATGGAGAGGTCTTTTGTATCAACAAACGGATGCAGAAGGAATGGATAAACTACTATCTACTGAAAAAATCTCTCTATATTGTGGAGTTGACCCAACTGCAGACAGTATGCACATTGGGCACATCGTTCCACTCCTAACACTTCGTAGATTTCAAATGCACGGACATCGTCCAATTCTTTTAGTAGGAGGAGCTACCGGAATGATTGGAGATCCTTCAGGTCGTTCGGAGGAAAGACAGCTGCAAACTACGGATCAAATTGATTTAAATGTCCAAGGGATTAAAAAGCAGATGGAACGAATCTTTGATTTTCAATCTGAAAATGGAGCTCAGATGGTAAACAATCGGGACTGGATTGGACCAATGTCTGTTATTGAATTTTTAAGAGACTACGGAAAACTTATTAATATCAATTACATGCTTGGGAAAGATTCTATTGCTTCACGTTTAGATTCAGGACTTTCATTCACAGAGTTTACGTACACATTAATCCAAGGTATCGACTTCAACCACTTATTCAATCATTATGGCTGCCGTGTTCAAGTAGGTGGATCCGATCAATGGGGGAATATTACGACTGGTTTAGAAATGATTCGTAAAACACATGAAGAAGAAACAAAGGCATTTGGTATTACAATTCCTTTAGTTACGAAAGCGGATGGTACGAAGTTCGGTAAATCTGCCTCTGGTGCTGTGTGGTTAGATGCTCAAAAAACTTCACCGTATGAGTTTTACCAATTCTGGATTAATACAGCCGATGCAGATGTGATTAAATACTTGAAGATTTTCACTTTCCTAGAAAGAGATGAAATTGAAGCATTAGAAGTAACCGTGCAAAATGAGCCACACTTACGTAAAGCCCAAATAACACTTGCAGAAGAAATGACACGCCTAGTACATGGTCAAGAATCATTAGACCAAGCAGTGAGAATCTCTCAGGCGCTATTTAGTGGAAACTTAAAAGCACTTACAGCAAGTGAAATGAAAGATGCTTTTAAGGATGTTCCAACCGTGGAAATGGAAAAAGAGGATAAAAACATAGTTGACTTTATAGTGGAAGCGACAGTGTCTCCATCTAAAAGACAGGCTCGTGAAGATGTAACAAATGGGGCTATCTCGATCAACGGAGAGAGGATTACAGAAATTGGTTATGTTGTAGGGCAAGAGGATAGACTAGAAGATGAATTTATGATTATTAGAAGAGGAAAGAAAAATTATAAAATGATTAAATTCGTATAATTTTTAAGTTACTTCTCATACTATTGAGAAGTAACTTTTTTTGTTAGAAAACGTCTAATTTATAATGTCTTAGTCAACTTTTTATAAAAGATAACAAATACTTAAGGAAAATAGAAAAAATTTCTTCTGTTTCATTAAAAAGGTGGAATTATGAACGTTTTAAAAAGTTTATATAAATAGTAGACAAAATAGGTGAAAATAAGTAAGTATATAGTATAGAATAAGATTTAGGAACTTTACTCTGAAAATAAATAAAATAAATTCTTATTATTTTTAAATACATAAGCTTTTTAAAAAAGGGGGTTAGAATACATGGAAGCGAAAAAATATATACTTGATCATTTCGACGATTTTTTTGTTATTCTTTTTGGTAAGAATGATAAATCGGACAAGCTAGTTATTTTAAAAGAAAAGTTTACAATTGACGCTAAAGAAGGAGATCTTCTAGAGATTTCAATTAATGAAGAAAAGACTGGCTATGAATTTAAAATCATTCATGAAGAAGCCGATGACAAAAGACAAAGATTATTAGACTTAATCGAGAATATGGAAAAGAACTAAAAAACTTGAAGCTGATATTTAACAGCTTCAAGTTTTTTTTTCTTTCACGAAAGGTTATCAAATAAAGAAGGAAAATCCAGTGAGTCACCGAATAGTTATACAGAAGAAGTGAGAGGAGGATACAACTTGAACAAGTCATTACTTAAGGGTGTAGAGGGGATTTTTATCCCTGTGAGGGACTCTAAGGTTTCAGCACGCTGGTACGAGGAGGTACTAGGTTTCCAGCTAAACTATATAGAGGAAGAAGCTGCAGTCATGAAAATATCAAGTGATTCACCGACTGTCGTTTGTTTAGTTAAGGTAGAATATCATACTCCTATGAAATTTCCTTCGAACAATTTTGGAGTAGGGAAATATATTAACTTTATACCCGAGGATATAGAGAAGCTTTACGATGAGTTAAAGTCTAAAGGAATTGCGGTAAACTCACTAGACGGAGACGGTGATAAGAAGTACTTTACGTTTTTTGATCCGGATGGTAATCCACTTGGCGCTTGTCAGTAATGGAGGAGAACAATAGTATGTACACATCAATAAAGGACGTAGAAATCTATTATGAAATATACGGAGAAGGAACCCCTATTTTAATGCTTCATGGGTTTTCACCTGATATGGAGCTGATGAAGGGATGTATGGAGCCTTTCTTTCAAAAGTCAGGAGCTTCCTATAAAAGAATATACATAGACTTACCTGGAATGGGTAAATCCAAGCAATTCGCTCATCTAAACAATACCGATGATATGTTAGATATAGTGATTGGTTTTATAGAAAAGGAAATCCAAAATGAGCCATTTTTAATAGCAGGAGAGTCATATGGAGGTTATTTGGCACGCGGAGTAATCGCTAAGGAAAGTTTTTCTGTTCTTGGCGCTTTCTTTATTTGCCCCGTTATTTATGCCGCTCGTGATAAAAGAACACTTCCTGTTAAACAAACAGCAGCAAAGGATGAGCTATTCTTACAAACCTTGGGAAGCGATATAAAAGTGGCATTCGAGGAGAACTGCGTCGTATTAAATGAATACACCTACAATCGTTGGATGAAAGAAATTGTCAGTGGAATGAATCGAGCAGATCAACCATTTTTAGAGAAAATTGCGAGTAACTATTCTTTTAGTAGCTGGTTTGAAGAACCAAACTTTGAACAACCGTCCGTTTTCTTACTTGGGAGGCAGGATGATGTAGTAGGATTTGAGGATGCGTTCCATTTAAAAGACAATTTCCCTCAGGCAACCTACGCCATTCTAGATGGTGCTGGCCATAACCTACAGATTGAAAGGCCGATTTTGTTTGATGCCTATTTAGATGATTGGTTAAAACGCATTCACGATAGAAAGCTTAGATGAAAAGACAAGCAATGAACCATTTCGGAGATGTTCGAGATGGTTCATTACTTGTCTTTTTTTGATTAGTTATGACAAGTGTCATCTTATACTTCTGACTGCTGTGAATGTTAGCATCCGTGATTTCTCTTTATTATTTTATATAAGGGAATGAGTTCTTACAGAAGAAAGAGAGGGTTATTTGATGACAAATGAAAGATTGCGCTTAATAGATATTCTTCGTGGTTTTGCAGTGCTAGGAACACTAGGGACTAATATATGGATTTTTGCTTATTTGGGAGACTTGGCTTATACAACGACTTCAAACTATACCGGGTGGTGGACATTGGAGGACTTTCTTAGAATGGCAGTTCTCTTTTTTGCAAACGGAAAGTTTCTAGGGTTACTAACCATCATGTTTGGAGTAGGCCTAGGGATAAAATATCAGCAGGCGAAACGTAAAGGGAATGCATGGCCTG
>NZ_JBAEAP010000612.1:0-3288 GCF_056205495.1 Psychrobacillus sp.
AATAGGTTTTGGTCTCATTTCATTTTCAAAACCTGGTTGGCGATTCTGTGTTTGTCCTTTAATATTTTCTTCCATTTTTTCGAATTTGTTATTACTCATGTTGAGTCCTCCTTTATTAATCTCTATTTAATGTATTCCCAGCTGAAATAAAAACAAACGTTAGATTAAAAGTTCTGACACAAGTTTAGCAATTTCATACAAGGGTATTAATAGGGAGCATGAAATTTAAAAAAATGGGGAATCTAATATGAAACCAATAATAGGTATTACTGCTGAAGTTAAAGATGATAAAAGTTATTACTTGTCTTCAGTATATTCAGATACAGTTCTACAAGCAGGAGGTATTCCTTTACTCATACCACTCATTCCTGATAAAGATATAGACCAGCTATGTCAGCAGATAGACGGGTTGATTATAACGGGAGGAGAAGATATTGATCCTTCTTATTATGGTGAGTTGCCACATCTTCACCTTCAACGAATTACTCCACGTCTTGATAGAATGGAATTTGCACTTGTTCAAAAGTTTCTAGAGTTAGACAAGCCGTACCTTGGGACTTGTAGAGGTCTGCATATGCTTAATATAGTAATGGGAGGATCTTTACACCAATCGCTTCATGACCAAAGAGATGAATATACTTTACAGCATAGACAGAACGCAATAAGAACACATAGATCCCATCCGGTAAAGGTAGATAAAAAAAGTAAAGTATATCAAATTTTTCAGGAGGAAGAGTTTAAGATCAACTCTTTTCATCATCAAGGCGTAAATAAGCTCGGTGATGGTTTAAAAATAGCTGCAACTGCACCGGACGGAATAGTGGAGGCAATAGAAAGTGAAAATCATACTTTTATCTATGGTTTTCAGTGGCATCCTGAAGAATTTGCACTAGTTGGTGATGAGCCTTCTCAAAAGTTGTTTAAAAAGTTTATAGAAGCTGCAATTGAAAGGAAAACTGATGAATAGCATATCTATTAAAATAGGAGGTGAAATTAATGGGAAAAGATAAGAAGGATAATGATATTGAATACAATTCTAATTTGAATCCTGACGATTTTAAAGAGACAGACAAGAACAATGCGGATAAGAAAGATATTACCAAGCCAGGTGATAAAGAAGAAAATAAAAATAACAAGTAGTTAATATCGTATATGAAGGTTAAAAAATACTAATAAAAGAAGGACCGTTATGGCGTATGTCACAACAGTCCTTCTTTTATTTTCTCCACTTATTTTAAGCATAATAACTATGTTAATAGTACAACTTATTCTCATGGAGGTGAAATTTTCATGAATGATAAAAAGAAAAATCATAAAAATAAGTTAGATCGTGAAGAGTATGGTTATGGATATGACATCAGTCCAAATGATATGGGTGTAATAGGGCAGAATACAGAAGCAAAAAAACACAACAACAGTCAACAAAAGGAAACAAAAAATAATTCAAACAAATAATTAATCACTTTATGGTAACCACCTCTATTCCATATATATACATATCAACATTTTTGTCTATCTTATTTGTCGATATATGTTCTAATTCGATAGCTTCTCTCTTAGAGTGGTATAACAACTTTTTTAGAGAGAAGGGTGCGGTATGTATATAGATGGAATATTTTCAGGTGGTGGGATGAAGGGCATCGGCTTAGTTGGGGCATATCAAGTTTTGGAAGAGAAAGGATATCGTCTAAAGCGTGTCGCGGGAACTAGTGCAGGAGCAATACTTGCATGTTTTATAGCGGCAGGCTATAACGGGAGAGAAATGGAAGAGCTAATGATGAGTCAAAATTTTCAAAAGCTATTGGATCCACGAAAGACAGTAATTCCACTTCCGTTTACAAAATGGTTAAATTTATATTGGGGTTTAGGCTTGTATCAAGGAAAAGCATTGGAGGATTGGTTTTTAGAAAAATTGGCTGCTAAAGGTATTTATACTTTTGGGGATCTCCCCCCTGGCTCGTTAAAGCTAGTTGCCTCCGATCTAACAAATGGAAAGATGATTGTCTTGCCGGATGACTTAAAAAATTATGACATAGAGCCAGATACCTTTTTAGTAAGTAGAGCCTTGCGCATGAGCTGTGGCATTCCCTTTTTCTTTGAACCAATCAAATTAAAATCGAATATTGGGGACGTAGTGGTGGTAGATGGCGGTGTGCTCAGCAATTTTCCAATGTGGATATTTGAAAACGGTATAAAGGAGAGACCAGTTTTAGGTATTCGTCTTAGTGCAAATATCGAAGAGCCGCAACCAAAAAAAATAAAAAATGGACTCGATTTATTTGAAGGCCTATTTACTACAATGAAAGATGCCCATGACACAAGATATATATCGCGAAAGATTGAAAGAAATATTATTTTTATACCTGCAGATGAATATAGCGCGACTCAATTTGAATTAGATTATGATTCTAAATTGGATTTATTGCAAAAGGGAAGAGAGTCAACTACGCGATTTTTGAAAACCTGGTAATAGCATTTAAGAATGTTTAGTTTATTTCTATAAAAGGAATAATAAAGGCATAAGGGAAGGGGAGATTGATATGACTAATGCAAAAGAACAAGCACTAAAAATATTAAACAGTAATATGATTGGTACTATGGCGACAGTGCAGCAAAATAAGCCACATTCTCGATATATGACCTTTTTTAATGACGACTTTATCCTTTATACTGCAACAAGTAAGAAAACGCATAAAGTAGATGAAATTGAACATAACCCATACACACACATCCTCCTAGGGTTCGATGGAAAAGGATTAGGTGATTCCTTCCTGGAAATTGAAGGGAAGGTCGAGGAATCGGATGACGAATCAATGAAAGAACAGGTTTGGAATGATGCTTTAAAAGGGTGGTTTAAAGGTCCAGATGATCCGGATTTAATCATTTTGAAAATTACTCCAACACAAGTTAGAGTTATGAATATTAAAGGCGAAGGTCCAGAAATAGTTGAATTTTAACCTCCTCTAAAACACTCAAAACGAAAAAGTTTTGAGTGTTTTTATATGCTAGTAAAGAATCCAATAGATTCACTTGCATACATAAAATATAAATGGACAAACTAATCAAATCTATAGGAAGGGCAAGTGATTCTTATAACAAAGATGAAATTAGTAAAAAAACCGATGCTTGCATATTTTATGGATGGTACCGAATCGACGAAGGATTTAGTTGAAAAAAGGATTAGGTATTATAAACAGATTACAAAATATAATAATGATTTTTTATATAAAAGTATCCCAACTAGTGAAGGCATTGTTACGATTATTTTTTCTCAATCCTTAACAGATA
>NZ_JBAEAP010000613.1:0-7343 GCF_056205495.1 Psychrobacillus sp.
GCAAAGGTTTTTGAGAAGATTGAACAGGATTCCATAGTTCAAGACGGCAAAGATATTGTACTAGCATCCTCTATAATTCAATCAAATAACAATTTATATTTTCCAGCTTTTATGCGAATTAACATCAAGGAAAATGGTAAGGTAGTAGGGGCATATATGATTCAAGAGGAAGATGAAAGCTTTAATCTGTTGCCTTTGGAGACCTTGTTAGAGGAACCGGAGATGCAAGAAATGCTTCCCTTCAAGTACCGTACTTTAGAAAAGATTGAGGGAGACAGTTTACAAGTGAACTGGCCTGAATTCTCATAATATAGTACTAGAAAAAATAAAGCTTTTTACAAGAATAGAAAGGACTGATTTTTGCTCATACTAAAGCGAAAAGTCAGTCTTTTCTTTCTTTATATTAAATTTGGTTACAAAGCTAGTTTTATAGTATAATCATTAATTGAAGAAACTTTCATGTCGTTAGTTCGTCTATTTTGTAGAACCTAGCGGCTAAAAAGAAAATAAAAAAACAAGGATGATATTTTTGGATATAAAATTACTTCTTGCTTTTATCATATCTATGGCCACGGCAATCGCAGTTACCCCTTTAGTAATTAAGTTTGCACATATAATTGGGGCTGTGGATAAACCTTCTGAAAGAAAAGTTCATCAAAAAGTGATGCCTCGCTTAGGCGGACTTGCAATTTTTATAGCAGTAACAGTTGGTTATTTCGTTGCGGGATTGTATGAAGCAAAGATTACTGGAATTATTGTAGGTGCTCTGATTATTATCGTGCTTGGTATTATAGACGATAAATATGAGATCTCTGCAAAAATTAAGTTATTAGGTCAAATATTAGCAGCTTGCGCTGTTATGGGTAGTGGGTTAACAATTGAAGTTTTAAATATTCCTTTTTTAGGTGTATTTGAACTTGGTATTTTCTCTTATATAGTAACACTGTTTTGGATTCTAGCTATTACGAACGCTATCAACTTAATTGATGGATTAGATGGCTTATCAGCTGGAATATCATCAATCGTATTTGCAAGTATCGCATTTTTAGCATTTTCTGCTGATAAAATGTTAATACTTACATTGTCTCTTATCTTACTAGGGAGTACGCTTGGGTTTTTATTTCATAATTTCCACCCAGCAAAAATCTTTATGGGTGATACAGGGTCCATGTTCCTTGGATACGCTATTGCCGTCCTTTCGTTATTAGGACTTTTCAAAAGCGTTACATTATTTAGTTTTGTTGTTCCTATTTTAATCTTAGGAGTACCAATTTTTGATACTTCCTTCGCTATAATTCGACGGTTAGTTAATCGTAAGCCGATATCGGTGGCAGATAAGTCTCATTTGCATCATAGATTGCTTGCACTTGGCTTGTCTCATCGTGATACCGTATTAGTAATATATGGTTTCGGTTTGATATTTAGTATATCAGCGATTACATTTGAGACACTAACTTTACGTTGGGCAATTTTTATTATTTTATTTATATTAATTGCATTTGAAATCGTTGCTGAGAAAATTGGGTTAGTGAATGATGAATATCGACCAATTATTTCTGTTTTTCAAAAAGTTGTTGGGTATAAGCGTAATTAGCCCTCTAGTATGTAGATAAAAACTATCTAGACCACTTTAAAAGGTGGGTTGCGCTTTTCATATATTAAATAATTCATATAGGGTTGGTGTAAACAAATGAAAGTACCAATGTTAGATTTATCGGAACAATATGCATCGCTAAAAACAGAAGTTTTAGAAGCGTTAGACGGAGTTATGAGTAGCTCTGTTTTCATTCTAGGAAGCAATGTTAAAAAACTAGAAGCGGATATTGCCGAATATAGCCATGTGGCACATGGGATTGGTTGTGGGAATGGTAGTGATGCAATTCATATTGCATTACAAGCAGCAGGTATAGGTGCTGGAGATGAAGTAATTACAACTCCATTTACATTCTTTGCTACTGGTGGGGCAATCGTCAGAGCCGGTGCAACACCTGTTTATTGTGATATCGACCCTGTTTCTTTCAATATAGATCCAGCTGAGATAGAAAAGCATATTACGGACAAAACGAAAGCTATTATTCCAGTTCACTTATACGGTCAAATGGCTGATATGGTGAGCATTCGTAAAATTGCGGACAAGCATAATCTAATTGTTATTGAGGATGCTGCTCAAGCAATTGGAGCTAAACAAGGTGACTTTACTGTTGGTGAATTAGGAGATGCTGCGACTTATAGCTTCTTCCCAACTAAAAACCTTGGAGCTTACGGTGATGGCGGTATGGTCGTTACTAATAATGATGATATTGCAGAGAAATCTCGTGTTATTCGTGTACACGGTAGTAAACCGAAATATTATCATGCTGTGCTTGGTTATAATAGCCGACTGGACGAGCTTCAAGCTGCAGTATTGAATGTCAAGTTCCCTCATTTAGACACTTGGAGTGAGCAACGTAGAGCGCATGCCGATCTTTACACTCAATTGTTAAATGAAAAGGTTGGAGAACACATTAAGACTCCTGTTAAAGTAGAAGGTTTCCATCATGTATTCCACCAATATACTATTTTGACAGAGCGTCGAGATGAGCTTCAAGCTTATTTAAAAGAAAATGGAGTAGATACAATGATTTATTATCCACTACCATTACATATCCAACCGGTATTTGAAAGCTTAGGGTATAAACTAGGAGATTTCCCGAATGCAGAAAAAGCTGCAAACGAGGCACTTTCTTTACCAATGTTCCCAGAGCTTAAAGAAGAACAGCAGCAATTCGTTGTAGAAAAAATTGCAGCATTCTTTGCTAGTAAATAATGATTTAAAAGTAAAGGGAGACGTTTTGTTACGTTTCCCTTTAACTACCTTATGAATGGGTATAAAGGAGAAGAGATATGTCAGAAAATAAATCGTATCGATTATATGACTCTCTAGAATTTTTCTGGAGGAAAAAGATTTGGTTCATCATCATCCCGGTTGTTGCAGCTTTAATAGGTTTTGGTGCATCCTTTTTAGTGCCATCAGATGGGAAGTATGTAGCAAAAAGCACAGTCTTTACTGGATCTGTAAAGTTAGAGGCTCTAACTAATCCTGATCATATCATGACTCAGTATGGAAAACATTTTACAGGGAAAACAGAAGTCTTTGTCCCAACTAGAAGTTACATAAAAACAGAGACATATGGAGATACTGAAGAGCAAGTAATGAACGAATTAAATCAGTTTAATGATCAATTATTAGCTGGATTAATGAACCAACATGACAAAGTAATCGGTGGTACCGAAAAATATGCAAGCATTCAAGCAGAGCGTATTGAAACACTAAAAACCACAATAGAAGATTATAAAAAAGTATTAATTGAATCTGATAATGTTACGGTAATAAACAACTTTACTACCTTATTATCTGCAGCTGAAATGGATTTAACAAATGCTTTGGCTACGGAACAAAGAGTAAGAAATGACGTCATTGCTTATGAAAAACCAAGCGTTGCTGGAGAAACCAGAGTAGCTCAAACAAAAACATATGGAACAGAAGGAGCAATTGCAGGGTTCATCCTAGGAATCCTATTAGCAATCCTTTCCCTATCGATGTGGAAGTATCTAATCGATGCAAGAAACTATAGAAAAGCGTAAGCACCTATGCCTGTCGGGCAAGGTGCAGGAGCTAGACAAGAAAAGCGTAAGCACCTATGTCTGCCCCGACAGGCAAATGGAGAAAAGTGAGGAGGCAGCTCCTCAGATACCGCTTGTCCCATTTTGCGCTCGAAAGAAAATTGAAGTACCAAAACATGAAACATTTATTGATAAGATGGTGTCTTTACTTGAGTAAAACAGCACCAATTAAAAGGAGAGTATAAAATGTCTACATATTATGAAGAATTATTAGCGAAAATTGAAAACCACACTGCAGTTATTGGGGTAGTTGGTTTAGGTTATGTTGGTTTACCACTTGCAGTTGAAAAAGCTAAAGCAGGTTATAAAGTAATAGGATTTGATGTACAAGAGTCAAAAGTTCAACAAGTAAACGAAGGAATTAACTATATCGGTGATGTTGTAGACGTAGATTTAAAAGAAATGGTTGAGTCAGGTCATTTAACAGCTTCTACTGATTACGGTTCAATTAGTGCAGTAGATGCCGTTGCTATTTGTGTACCAACTCCATTAGACATTTATCAACAGCCTGATACTTCTTATGTTGAAAGCTCTGTAAATGAAATTGCTAAATATGCTAAAAAAGGTACACTAGTAGTTCTTGAGTCCACAACTTATCCAGGTACAACGGAAGAAATTATTAAAAAAGCATTAGAAGATAAAGGATTTGTAACAGGAGAAGATATTTTCATCGCTTACTCACCTGAACGAATTGATCCAGGTAATAAAAGCTTCAATACAAAAAATACACCAAAGGTAGTTGGTGGGATCACAGAAAAATGTACAACAGTAGCTGCTGCAATGTACAGCAATGTATTAGAAGGTGACGTGCATAAGGTTTCTAGTCCGGCTATCGCTGAGATGGAGAAAATTTTCGAAAACACTTTCCGTCACATTAACATCGCTCTAGCTAACGAAATGGCTATTCTTTGTGAGAAAATGGGAATTGATGTTTGGGAAGTAATCGATGCTGCAAAAACAAAACCATATGGCTTTATGGCATTCTACCCAGGCCCAGGATTAGGCGGTCACTGTATTCCAATCGACCCATTCTACTTAACTTGGAAAGCTAGAGAATACAATTACCACACTCGCTTAATCGAGCTTGCTGGTGAGATTAACAATACGATGCCTGAGTATGTAATTACTCGTGCAATGCAAATTTTAAATGATGAAGGTAAAGCGTTAAGAAATGCAAATGTTGTACTTTTAGGTGTAGCTTACAAAAAAGATATCGATGATATGCGCGAATCTCCATCTTTAAAATTAGTAGAACTATTAATGCAACAAGGTGCTAACTTCAAAACGGTTGATCCACATGTAACTACATTTAGAGCTGCGGGAGAAACACATGAAACTGTCGAATTAACAGACGAGGTGTTAGATTCAGCAGACCTAGTTATCCTAGCTACTGATCATACTGGCTTTGACTATGCTCATATTGCACAAAAATCAAAAGTTATTTTTGACACTCGTAATGCGTTTAAAGGAATTGAAACTCCAAATCGCTATATTAAATTATAAGGGCGGGATACAAGATGAATTTTATACATGAAACTGCTGAGTTAGGCGAGAAAACGACAGTTGGACACTTTTCTGTTATAGAAGAAGGAGCAAAGATTGGCGATAACGTTCGCATAGGCAATCGTGTAACAATTCACGCTGGTACCATCATTGGTGATGGTACCACCATCGATGATGGTGCCGTAGTAGGCAAACAGCCTAAGCCTGCCAAAACAAGCACAATGCAAATCACAAAAGAAATTCCTCCTTTAGAGCTTGGTAAGGAATGTACAATTGGAGCTAATACAATTGTATATAGAGGAGCAAAAGTCGGAGAGAGTACGTTAATTGCTGACTTAGCAACGGTTCGAGAAGATGTTGAAATTGGCTCTTTTGTTATCATTGGTCGCAATGTTACAGTTGAGAACTTTGTAACAATCGGTAACCGAACTAAAATCCAATCGAATTCATATATCACTGCTCATTCTACTTTAGAAGATCATGTATTTATCGCACCATGTGTGACAACTACAAATGATAACTATATGGGTAGAACGGAAGCACGCTTCGACAAGATTAAAGGAGCTATTGTTAAACGTGGAGCTCGTGTAGGTGGAGCGTCTATTATTCTACCTGGTATAACAATAGCAGAAGAAACATTTGTAGCAGCTGGAGCAATTGTAACGAAGGATACAGAAGAGAAAACTGTTATAAAAGGTTTCCCAGCAAAATTCTTGAAAAATGTACCTGAGGAGGAGCTTCTTTAAGTGTTCTCTCAGTTAAAACGTTTAGGAGCGGATTCGCTCCTTTATGCATTTATGAACGTAGGTACTAAACTAATCGCATTTATATTATTCCCTTTATATGCACATTATCTTGAAAAAGAATCGCTAGTGGGAATGCTACAGATGGTAGATACTACTGTATCTATGCTTACTTTCCTCGTAATATTTGGTACTGATTCCGCGTTAGCTTATTATTACTTTGAATACAAAGATAAAGAAACGCGGGAAAAGTACGTTCGCTCGGTTATGACGTTTCGTTTATCAATAGTTATCTTGTTATTTGCAGTATTTTTAATCGGGGGAGATTGGCTGTCTGCTCTTATATTAGAATCCGCGGGCTATTCTCAACTATTTTATATTGCACTAGGTACGTTATGCTTAGATACCATTATTACACTAGTCTTAACTATTTTAAGATATGAGTTCCATACGAAGAGAGTAGTCTTTACTACAATCGGTAAAATGCTATTAATAGCAGTAGTTTCTGTCCTTTTCTTAATGTTTGTATGGACTTCATTAGAAGGGATACTAGTAGCTCGCTTAGTCAGCGTAGCTATTATCGTCTTAGTGTTAATAAAGCCTGTTCGGGTTTATTTGAAGCCACTGTACGATAAAGCTATTTTAAAGAAAATCTTAGTTTACGCTGCTCCCCTAGTGCCTGCCTCTTTAGCCTTTTGGATCATAGCGAATGCCAACAACTTTTTTATACGGGCATATGGAACATTAGATGATGTAGGTATTTATGGGACCGCTATTAAGTTTGCAACCTTTATAACTCTTTTGACGAGCGGTATACAACTAGCGTGGAGACCATTCTCTATGTCTTTAAAAGACAAAAAGGATAGTCCACAATTATTTGCCACATTATATGCGGCATTTTTAATCATTGGTAGCTTTGGAGTTTTAGCTTTAGCGACATTTATGCCGTGGATTATTTTAGTAATGCCAGATAACTTTAGAATTGCATTTCAATATGTTGCACCTATTTCAATCGCAACATTTTTAAGCTTTTACTATATGATTGTTTCTACTGGAATATTTTATTCTAAACAAACAAAACATATTTCTATAGCATTTGGGATAGCTGCAATTGTATCAGTTGCATTGAATTTTATTTTTGTACCTTACCTCAATATATGGGGAACTGTTATTCCGTATATAGCAGCCTATTGTATCGCTTTATTTATGGTATTCCGTAAAAGACAAAAGCTATATTATGTACCTTTCTCAGGTGTAAAAATGGGTTGGACAATCTTTTGGCTAATAGCTGCAACTCTTGGAATTGTATATATTCAATTACACGATTTAAATAGCTGGCTAATCTTAGGAGTATGGTTTGTATTCATTCTTCTAGTCCTACTTGTTCGTATGGATAAGTATTTTGTAAAAAGAAAGTAATGGGGGATAGGCATG
>NZ_JBAEAP010000614.1:0-9409 GCF_056205495.1 Psychrobacillus sp.
AAGAAAAATCATTGATTCATGAAGGTCTACTCTACTACTTTATCGTGAGCTTTCCACAAAGAGCTGGAGCTTTACGACAATTCCTAGATAAAGTACTCGGTCCGAATGATGACATTACAACTTTTGAATATACGAAAAAAAACAATAAAGAAAGCGGACCTGCATTAGTAGGTATTGAATTGAAAACTAGTAATGATTATTCAGGACTCTTAATGAGAATGAATGAAAATGGATTTTCTTATAAGGAAGTGAATAAAGATAGCACACTTTTTGAGTTATTAATATAGAAGAATAGCTTTATATCAACATTTAGATTAGTTTAATGGCGCCAAAAATTGTTCACAAACTATGTACAGATAAAAATTATTATAATCTAATTCTAGCATTCTCACTTTCCCTTTGATATAATAATTCTTGTATTATAAAGATTCTAATCTAGGGGGAAATTAAATGTCTGAAAATCAAAACAACAAAATGACAACTGCAGCTGGAGCACCAGTAGTTGATAACCAAAACTCACAATCAGCTGGTCGAAGAGGTCCTCTTCTACTTCAAGACGTTTGGTTATTAGAGAAACTTGCACACTTTGACAGAGAAGTAATTCCAGAGCGTCGTATGCATGCGAAAGGCTCAGGTGCTTACGGAAAATTTACTGTAACTCATGATATTACTCAATATACTTGCGCTAGTCTATTTTCGGAAATCGGAAAAGAGACAGAAATGTTCGTACGTTTCTCAACTGTTGCTGGAGAACGTGGTGCTGCGGATGCTGAGCGTGATATTCGTGGATTTGCAATGCGTTTCTATACAGAACAAGGTAACTGGGATTTAGTTGGGAACAACACACCAGTATTCTTCTTCCGTGATCCACTAAAATTCCCAGATTTAAACCATGCTATTAAGCGTGACCCACGCACAAATATGCGTAGCGCTAATAGCAACTGGGATTTCTGGACTTCTCTTCCGGAAGCACTTCACCAAATTACTATCGTAATGAGTGAGCGTGGATTACCAAAATCCTACCGTACGATGGACGGGTTTGGAAGCCATACATTCTCAATGATCAACGCGGAAGGCCAACGTGTTTGGGTTAAATTCCACATGAAATCAGTGCAAGGAATTGAAAACCTTACTGACCAAGAAGCTGTTGACATCGTAGGTGTAGACCGTGAAAGTCACCAACGTGACCTAATGGAAGCAATTGATGCAGGTAACTTCCCTAAATGGAAAATGTATATCCAAGTGATGACTGAAGAACAAGCTAACAATATGCCTTACAACCCATTTGACTTAACAAAAGTTTGGTATAAACAACACTTCCCACTTATTCCAGTTGGAGAATTCGAATTAAACCGCAACCCAGATAACTATTTTGCAGAAGTAGAGCAAGCTGCATTTACACCAGCTAACGTAGTACCTGGTATCAGCTTCTCTCCAGATAGAATGCTACAAGGTCGCTTATTCTCTTATGGAGATGCAGCACGTTACCGTTTAGGTGTTAACCATCACCAAATTCCAGTTAACCAACCTAAATGCCCATTCCACTCTTACCACCGCGATGGTGCTATGCGTGTAGATGGCAATAAAGGCAGCACTATGACTTACGAGCCAAACAGCTATGGTCAATGGAAAGATCAACCTCAATATAAAGAACCTGCTTTATCTCTTGATGGTGCAGCAACTCAATGGGATTTCCGTGAAGATGATGACAACTACTTCGAGCAACCAGGTAAATTGTTCAATCTTATGAACCCTGAGCAACAACAAGTACTATTTGAAAATACTGCTCGTAATATGAATGGCGTAGAAGATTTCATTAAAATCCGTCACATCATTCACTGCTACAAAGCAGACCCTGCTTATGGTCAAGGCGTTGCTGCGGCAATGGAACTTCCATGGGAAAGAATTGAAGAAGTTATGAACGTAACTGCAACTGTATAAATAAAGTAAGGCTATCCTCTTGAAGGGGATAGCCTTTTTATAAGCTTCCATATCTGCATTATCTTAAGTAAGTTGCCACTTTTTAGACTCAGATTGCTTAAAGCCATTTGTGCTATGATGTAACTATAATGCGTGAATTAGGAGGATGTCTTTTTATGATGGGTACTGTCATAATAATAAGTATTATTATATTCATTATAGTTTTAGCTTTAACGATTTTCACTATTAACAAAGGCTATGCTTATAAGCACACGATTGATGAACACCCTGACAAAATGGAAAAGAAACAAAAAACGCATCCGCCTGAATGAGGCAGATGCGTTTTCTAATACATTATTTTGTTCCAGCTTTTTCTTTTTTAATTTGTTTACTACGTAATTGGCCACAGGCTGCATCGATATCAGTTCCCTGTTCCATACGTACTCCACAGTTTATGCCTTTATTCTTCAATGTTTGGAAGAAAGCACTAATGGATTTTTCAGTACTACGTTGATACTGTCCATGCTCATCTACCGGATTATAAGGAATTAAGTTAACATATGAAAGATGACGCTTATTTTCTAAGAGCTTAGCTAACTGCTGAGCTTCTTCCACATGATCATTAACGTCTTTAAGTAGGATATACTCAAATGTTATACGACGGTTTGTTTTTTCTAAATAATAGTCAACAGCAGCCATTACTTTCTCAATTGGGAAGGCTTTATTGATAACCATGATTTGAGAACGAAGCTCGTCATTTGGAGCATGTAAAGAAACAGCAAGATTTACTTGAATGTTTTCATTAGCAAAGTCAATAATTTTCTTAGCTAGCCCACTTGTAGAAACAGTGATATGACGTGCACCAATTGCAAGTCCTTTTTGATCATTAACTGTTCTTAAGAAGTTCATAAGATTTTTGTAGTTGTCAAAAGGCTCGCCAATACCCATTACTACGATATGACTTACACGCTCGTCTTTTTGAAGCTGATCTAAATGCTCTTGAACTTTCATAATTTGTCCAACTATCTCTCCAGCATCTAAGTCACGACTCTTCTTTAAAAGACCACTTGCACAAAAGCTACAGCCAATATTACAGCCCACTTGAGTTGTTACACATACCGACAGACCGTATTTAAAACGCATTAATACTGTCTCGATTAAATTCCCGTCTTGCATTTCAAAAAGGAATTTAATCGTTCCATCTGCCGACTCCTGTTTTACACTTTCTTTTAGCGTTTGGATAACGAAGTTTTCTTCTAAAAGATCCAAACAGTCTTTGTTTACATTTTTCATTTCCGCAAAGCTTTGTACTCGTTTAATATATAACCAATCCCATACTTGTTCCGCACGGAATTTCTTTTGACCATGTTCCATTAACCATTCTATTAATTGGTCTCTAGTTAGACCATAAATTGATTTTTTCATTATTTAGCCCCTCTTTTCTTACACATACAATTCGCCTATTATACACCAAATTCTCTTGCACGACAATTAATTATAAAGGAAAAATATTTAAAAAGATATCATTTAGTCTTTCCAATACTAACTTAAATACACTGGAAATTAAAGATATTAGTCCTATTTCCTTTTACTGACGAAAATATCATTCATCGAAAGGAATTATTAGGAATAAGCTAATATAACGTGTATAAAAGATTGGAGATATGCATTATGAAATTCATGAAAAGAAAAAGAGTATTTTTTCATCCCGGCAAAGCTTTTTTAAAAGTAATTGTATTCATTACTTTTTTTGCAGCATTTCTACCTACTGGGATTACGAATACCCAAATGGATGATAATTTTTTAGGAACTTCAATTAATACTTTTCAACACTCGATTGATAATCTCATGGTTGTCTCATATGAGGTCAATGATACGATCATAGATGAAAATACGGGTCAAGCTGAATTTTCCGTGCTTACTGCTTATACTCTATTTGGTATTCCATATGCTGAAGTAATTGCTACTGAAGAAAGCACCTATATTAATAAGAAGTATCTTTTTGTACGTTAAGTATTATGCCATAGCTAAAACTAAAAATAGGATGGGACGTAACTACCCAATACAAAAAACGTGAAATCGTCAATATGATTTCACGTTTTTAAAACTGCGTTTTATTGAGAGCATAGCCTCATTTATATCATGCTTATAGTCATCTACTTTATATTAGTTATATAGATGTTTCTATTTCGTTCTCGCGAATCCAGTCACTATAGCTACCAACATATAATTTAACATCTTCATATCCAGCCTCTTTTAAGCTCGCATATAATGGAGCTGCAGTTACCCCACTTCCACAGTACGCGATAACTGGCTTCTTTTTGTTCGTTAGATCACTTAACTTTGCAGTTAATGAATCTTTGTCTAAAAAAGTACTACCCTGCTTTAATTGTTCCCAGTCATAATTAATTGCTGTGGGGATATGACCAGCTACCGGATCAATTGGCTCTATCTCGCCTCTGAATCGAGCAGCTGCACGTGCATCAATTAACTGACCTTCCTTGTTCCCTTTTACAACCTCACGGACATCGTCCATATTTAACAATATATTATCATTCCACTTAGGAACTACTTTCGTATTGTCGTAATAGGTTATTTCCTTAGTAATGGGAAGTGCTTGCTTTATTTCTTCAAAACCCTGACGTAAAACTTTAACATTCTTAAAGCCCGCCCACTCTAGTAAAAAATATGCTCTTAAAGAAAAAGGTGCTGCTCCTTGATCGTATATAACTATCTGGTCATCCAATGATAATCCTGCGCTCTGTATGAGTTCTGTCATTTTCTCTTTCGAAATCATTGGATGTCTACCATGAACATCCTCCATATTAGAAAGATCTTTTTCTAAGTCCCAGTAAACCGCACCTTCTACATGCCCATCTTGAAATAAATCAAATCCAGCCTTAGAATCAGCTAGGTTATAGCGTGTATCGATAAACCTTGTAGTATTAACATCAATATCAGTTAGTTCGATAAAAACCTTAGTCACTAAGCATTACCTCCACCCTGAATTTTTTGATAAATATCTTTCCAGCGGTTCAACGTCTCCTCTTGCTCCAACAGTTTTCGCTCAGCAGCAAGCTGTTGTAATGATTCGTTCAGCCATTTTATACGAGCTCGCTCTATTTCTTGCTCAGCATAATGGATGAGCCATTCAACCAGTCTTTGTTTCTCTTGTTCGATATAGGCTGTTGCTTCTACTTTTGTTTCCTCAGATAGAGTATCCCTTAACTTTTCTTTTTCATTTTTCTCGAAGAAGGACTTAGCATTTTTAAAGTATGATTTTACGTGACTATATTTATCTTTGTCATTGAAAGGACCTACAAACTCTAATAATTCATAGTCCTCACTTTCATGAGGGCTAAAAGTTAAGCTTCCATTCCAATCCTTTAAGATTCTCATTTCTTCCTTATCCAGCTGGGTTATTTGTCTCTGGATAAATTGAAGAACTCGGAAGTTGGTTACACGTAACTCCTGCTCCAAATCAAAACGAATCATTTGAAGAATATCTTTTAGAGCGATGTCTAAAGCAACGGAAGCGCTGTGATTAGAAAACAGGGAAGGATTATAAGCTTCCTTGAAAAATTCATTAAAGCGATAATACACACGTTGTAAAACATAAAAAAGTAGTGACTCTAATTCTTGCGTCGTATCCTTTGTTAAGGATATAGCGTTGTACTGTGTGTATCGTTCTCTTATTTTTTCTTCTTGATTAGTAAGCTCCGTCAGTCTTTCTTCTTTTCGAGCTAGATTAGCCTCGGTTTGTTGGATGAGAGATAACAATTTATTTTTCTGGCGATTCGATTCCTCTTCTAAAGCAATGACAGCAATTTGCTTAAGATCCTGCTCTAAGAATTGATGGAATGATTTTTCAAACTGCTCCATACCTTTATGCAGCTGCATCTTATTTTCTTTTTCTTGCAAAGCTTGAAGACTAGAGACACCAAACACTCGAGGGAAACGAATACCAAAACGCTGTAGCTCGTCCTTGACATATTGCTTTACTAAATCTGCCTCTTCCTCATTGCTTGCAAGGTCAATTGCATTCACTACAAAGAACATCTTGTCTAGCTCAAAAGAGTCCTTCACACGGCCAAGCTGGATTAAGAATTCTCTATCTGCTTTAGCAAAAGCATGGTTAAAGTACGTCACAAATAATACTGCATCTGCATTTCTGATATAGTCGAAAGCGACACCTGTGTGTCTAGCATTTATGGAGTCTGCTCCCGGAGTATCAACTAAAGTTACTCCTAATCTTGTTAACTCACAATCAAAATAGAAATCAATAAAATCTACGAAGCAGCTTTTAGATTCCTGCGCGACAAAAAGAGAAAATTCCTTTTCATCTACATTTAAAACTTCTCCCAGCTTGTCCTTTACAGCCGGGTATCCGATATAAAATGCGTTAATAAAGGATTTATGAACTTCCTCAGTAGAGGTCTCTTTTACTGCAGCTGGAGCTTTTTCGAAGGCTTCCTCTAAAGAAGTAATAGTTATACCTAATTGTTCAAAGGCAAACTTAACATCCTCCAAAAGCTGCTCTTTCGTTTTCAAGCTAACATCAGCCGTATTATGCAAATGATTTTCAGTTACGGGATGTATTTTATTTATGGTTGCCGTAGTAGGGTTTGGTGATACAGGCAACACATTAGCTCCCATCAGCGCATTGGAAAAACTTGATTTTCCGGCACTAAAAGCTCCAAAAAGTGCAATGGTGAATAGCAGGTTTTCTACCCGCATTGCTTTCTTCTTAATAACGGAAGCAGCTTCCTGAAAGTCAGGTAGCTCTTTTAAGATCTCTCCAATTTTATTTGCACGGTGAATCATTTCATCAAATGCTAATATAGGAGCTTCCTCAGATTTCTCCTCTTCAGCAGCGACAGCATTAACTGCCTCTACTTCCTCTTCAGTTGTCTCTACATATTCCACAATAGATCGTTCGAACAATTGACGTTCCTCGTTCCACTCACTTAAAAGATTGATACTATCTTTTCGAATTTGAAGAGTAGGAGCTATTAATAACTTGTTAAGATCCTCTACCCTTTTCTCTATTTCCGACACTTTTAAAATAGCTTCTTGTTTTTCTCTTAAAGTATCAGTTTTCTTATTAAACTGCTCGTCTTCAGTAGAAGAATGCTCTTCAATGTATTGAATATTCTCTTCTTTCCAAGCTTCAGTTTCTTTTACAAAGTATCGGCTAACTGCATCGTTTACACGATTTGCGTAATTTAATATCGCATCACCTGTTGTACTAGCCCCATTATGCATCGTATCTACGATGATTTCGGCTGGCAAAGAAAATGACATATTATTTATTTCACTTGTCTTACTGTCATTTAATAAACCAACATCTTTTAGCATCCGCTTCATTAAGTTTTTAATATGTGCCGTAATATGAGTGGAAACAATTGTCTCTAGTAGCTCAATTGTCTCTTTTAACCTATTATTTCTTTCTTGTTCCGTCTTTTTCTTACTCGATAAGAAGCCAACTTTGAAGTTATCCTGCCTGCTTTCCGCATAACTCTTTAGCTTCTCCCGAATTTCATACGTCATTATCGAGGCATTGCTTAAGATTTCTTTTCTATTAGATTCAAATACCTTTTTCCAAGCGTCGCTTTCTTGAAGCTTTTTTTGTTTTTCTGAGACTTCAAACTGATCTAAGATTTCTTCGACATTAATCCAATCTTCCTCAGTTAATAAATAACTTAGCTCATGCTGTAGACCTTTTTTTTCCTCTTCTAAAAATGCTAGATGCTCATCTTTTAGTTTATCTAATGTAGCTGTAGCTGATAGCAAAAAAAGTTCTTCTTTATGAAGGATTGAATTATTTACAATTTGTTTTACTTGCTCAAAGTCATTATGTAGCATCTCTCTGTTTTTTAAAGAGGTATAGTAAATATCCTTTGGTACAACATTCCAAGCGGTAAAAGCTGTTGACACAGATTCTTTATAAGCAGTAAAAGACAACTCTTCTTCTCGGTGCTTATCAATCTGGTTAACGATTAAGTATATGTTCTCGTTGTAATGCAGCAATTGTTTCGTAAATTGGAAGTTCAATTCAGACTGTACATGGTTATAGTCCATCACATAAAAAACGATATCTGCGAGATGGAGGGCCGACTCCGTTGACACCCGGTGAGCGTCATCTGTAGAATCAACACCAGGCGTATCCATAACGGTAATACCTTTCGGAAGCCCAGATGTTTTATGACCAATTTCTATTTGAGAAACCTTACTACCATCCTTTGAATATTTTTTTACATGCTGTATATCATATTCTCCTGAGAATTTAACAGGAGACTGATCAACAAAGTGTACAATCGCATAATTTTCATCTGCTTTATTTACAGTTACAATATTAGCGGACGTAGGAATGGGACTAGTCGGTAGCAGTTGTTCATTTACAAGTGCATTAATCATACTAGATTTACCTGCTGAGAAGTGACCAGCAAAAGCAATGGTAAATGTTTGTTTTTCTAATTTATCTGCAAATAGCTTTGACTTGGCATATCTTTCATTATCCTTGTTTTGCTTAAAGATAGCTGCAAGTAAAGCATTTTTTTGTTTAATATTCTGTAGTTCCTCTAATTGATCCATTTGAAATTTTTCCCCTTTTTATCTAATAAACAATATGTATATCATATCAGAAAATATAAAAAAAGATGACTTTATTGTCATAAAGTCATCACAGAAATTATTATTATTTTGATTGAGGTGTTATTGAACTTAATATATGTTTTGTGACTACGCTATAAATAACAACTGTTGAGCCAATTAAAATATATAACATGACTATCTCCCTCTCAACTGAACTTGATATTCATTCTCATTTAAATAATAACATAACAATTCACAAATGACTATAAAATATATTCTTTTTGACTAGATATTATGCTAAAATTGATTCAACTTTACTACTTGGAGGAAAAAGATGACTCTTTCTAGGAACATACAAACTATATTGAATGGGACGATTCAATCTATAAAAGCAGTCATCCCTTTAAACCTTAGTTACAAACCACCTACTCTCTTGTCTCAACCATATGAGGTAGTGGAAATGGCTGTACTGATCGGTATTGTAGGCGATATGAAAGCAAGAATTATAATAGATGCATCTTCTCATTATTTTTCTTCTATTGGAGCCTCTATGTTTGGTATGCCTTTAGAGGGAGAAATGCTTGAATCTTTTACAGGCGAACTAGGAAATATGATTGCAGGTAATTTATGTACGGTTGTTGCACAACAAGGATTAGAAATAGATATTACCCCACCTACTGTAATTGTAGGACAAAGTAAGTTATATGGTTTCCAACAGGCTTTCTTTCTACCCGTAGAAGTTACTGACATAGGTCCGATGGCCATTATTCTAACTGTTGATGAAGATTAGATAGTTATACATAATTTTTAATATTTTGTAGGCATTATAGAGGATAGAACAAAATCCTCCGTATAAGTTAAAAAGACCTAAAATTTTACTAATCGTAAAGTTTTT
>NZ_JBAEAP010000615.1:0-2901 GCF_056205495.1 Psychrobacillus sp.
TGGAGCTAGAGAAATATATTGTTGCAGGAGAATTAAAGCTTAATCAATTACGCCAGCAGCTCCCTGCCCTACAGGAAAGAGCAGAGAAAGGCGATCAACTTGTCTTAATGGATTTGAATTCTCTTCAAAATGCCATTGAGCTGCTAGACCAAAGAATTTATGACTTAGAAATGGCTAAACAAGTTGCCTATCAGTCTGCTCCTCAAATCAGAATGCTGCAACGCGGGAATACTAAGCTTATAGGTAAGATAAATTCGGCCTTTGTTACTACAATTCCTATATTTAAAACGGGGCTCATCAATGCTATTTCTGCAAAACGACAAAACCTGGTTGCTCAATCGATGAGTGAATTGGATCGTCGAACAAACGAGATGCTATTGAGAAATGCGAATGACATTTCTAGGCAAAGTGTAGATATCGCCAGAATGTCAGGTCAACCTAGTATTAAAATTGAAACGATTGAGCAAACGTGGGAAACGATTATGCGTGGAATGAACGAAACAAAGGCTATTGAAGATGAAAATCGTAAAATGAGAGAACAAGGTCGTCTTCGATTAGAAGAGCTTCAAAAGAAATATGAAGATGGTCAACGAAAATAGAACACATACTCAGTACTCACTAATTTAAAGGAGGAATTGGAATGTCAGTTATTAACCTATCTAAAGGACAAAAGATTGATCTTACAAAAACGAATCCTGGATTAACAAAAATTATGGTTGGATTAGGATGGGATACAAATCGCTATAGTGGTGGTCATGACTTTGACTTAGACGCCTCTGCTTTCTTAGTTGATCAAAATGGAAAGGCACTAAGCGATAAAAGTTTCATCTTCTATAACAATCTTCAAAGTGAGGATGGCTCAGTTGTTCATACTGGAGATAATCGCACAGGTGATGGCGATGGTGACGATGAGCAATTGTTAGTCAACCTTCAACAAGTCCCTAGCGGTGTGCATAGAGTAGTTTTTACTGTAACTATTCATGATGCAGAGGCTAGGAATCAGAACTTTGGTCAGGTTTCTAATGCCTTTATCCGGATTGTAAATGACGAGACGCATGAAGAAATAGTTCGATACGATTTGGGAGAGGACTTTTCCATTGAAACGGCACTTGTTGTTGGTGAGATATACAGACACGGAAATGAGTGGAAGTTTAACGCAATTGGGAGCGGTTTCCAAGGTGGCTTAGCCTCTTTAATAACAGAATTTGGTCTTAGCTAACCAATTTAATAAGTGCATGACATGCTTGCATGAAAGATTGAACTTTATACTTTAGACTGCATAATAAAGGAAATCTCTCGAGTTCATATGAAACTTGGGAGATTTCTATTTTGAGCCATTAAATACCTGATATTTATGTTTAGATGTGTACTTCGCATACTAATCTACCACCGTTCTAGTAAGAGATTCATGAGAAAGGAGTTCAAATATGCTGAAAGATTTATCTTCCCTCTTTCCTTCCTATCATAAATTTTCAGAATACCCAAACAACACAGATAAGGACGTTCATACTTTTCATGATCCTTCTAGCAATCTGTGGATACAAATAAAAAAGAATGAAGTATCCTCTCGAGACTTTTCGCTACTCTCTTCTTTTTACACAGTAGTAGATTTAACGTTGCCTTCTGATTATTCACTTTCTGAAAGATGGAATCGTTTTCTTCAAGGATCTGGTGAGCTACCTATTGAGGCGGGCAATAAAATTCGTATTATACAGCTTGTGATAAAGAGTAACAGCTTTCAAAATGCAGACTTGGCCAAGGCCGTTCAATTATTTTTCGAGGATGCTGTGCAACTTGTTTTCGTAGCCCCCAACAATGCCTTACTGATAGAACAAAAGTCTACTTATACTCAGTCTCCAGAGGACCTGGCTTCCTTTATCTCAGCTTTAGAAAGTGATTTTTTTATAAAAGCCCAGCTCTTTATCGGGAAGTTCTATCCTGTAGATGAACAAACACCTTCACGTTATGCTTTAGAAAGAGAATGGTTTTCTAATGGAATAGGCAACTATTTTCCCGGACGAATTTATACACTCGAAAGCATATTTCCGACCATCCTAACCAATGAAATGTCGGAAAGCTTGAGACAAATCATTCACCACGAAGTGTTAATTCCAATTGAATTTGACACGGAGCTACTGCAAACCGTCCGTGCATTTTTCGAAAATGGCTTCAACGCCTCTATCACTTCAAAAAAATTACATATTCACCGGAATACACTTCATTATAGATTGTCAAAATTTCAGGAAATCACAGGTATATCAGTCCGTGACTTTGGCGGAGCACTCATTGTTTATTGCGCTAGCTTGCTCGTAAACTATGAATAACAACATGCACAATATATTTCTAAAAACCTTGTGCATATCATCTATATAAGCCATTAATCTCTATTGTTAAACTTAAAGTAAGGAAAAAACAATTTGGGGGGATTTACAATGGAAAAAATGGTTCTCGAAAATATTTATAAGATATATGATGATACTTCTACTGCAGTTTCAGACTTTAACTTACACGTACAAGACAAAGAATTTATCGTTTTAGTTGGTCCATCTGGTTGCGGTAAATCGACAACACTTCGTATGATTGCAGGCCTAGAGGAAATTTCTAAAGGTGAGCTTCGTATCGAGGGTAAGCTTATGAATAATGTGGCTCCTAAAGATCGCGACATCGCAATGGTGTTCCAAAACTACGCACTTTATCCGCATATGTCTGTCTATGATAATATGGCTTTCGGGTTAAAACTAAGAAAATTCCCTAAAGCTGATATTGACAAGCGAGTGAAGAATGCAGCTGAAATTCTAGGTCTTGAGCCACTTTTAAATAGAAAACCAAAAGCTTTGTCTGGCGGTCAGCGTCAGCGTGTGGCATTAGGACGTGCAATCGTCCGTGATGCTAAGCTGTTCT
>NZ_JBAEAP010000616.1:0-2342 GCF_056205495.1 Psychrobacillus sp.
AACGGCATTGGATGTAACAATTCAAGCGCAAATTTTAGAATTAATGAAAGACTTACAAAAGAAAATTGATACATCCATCATCTTTATTACGCATGATTTAGGAGTAGTAGCTAATGTTGCGGACAGAGTAGCTGTAATGTACGGTGGTAAGATTGTGGAAACAGGGACGGTAGATGAAATATTCTACAACCCTCAGCATCCATATACATGGGGCTTGTTAAGCTCTATGCCGTCATTAGATACTGCTGAAGAAAAACTTTATGCAATACCAGGAACACCACCCGATTTGTTAAGCCCTCCTAAAGGAGACGCTTTTGCTCTTCGTAGTGACTATGCGATGAAAATAGATATGGAGCAATCTCCTCCATTCTTTAAGGTTAGTGATACGCATTACGCTGCTACATGGTTATTGCATCCCGATGCACCAAAAGTAGAGCCACCTGCTTCTATTGTTGAACGTATGAAAAATTTCCCTGGAAGTCGTTACTACGAAGGGAGTACTAACTAATGGCTGAAAAATTACTAGAAATTAAAAATTTAAAGCAATATTTTAACGAAGGCAAAGAAAATGAAGTTCGTGCTGTAGATGACATTAGCTTTGACATCTATAAAGGTGAAACTTTAGGTTTAGTAGGTGAGTCTGGATGTGGTAAATCTACAACTGGACGAACTATTATTCGACTTTACGATGCTACTGATGGAAAAGTTATTTATGATGGTGTAAATGTACATGATAAAAAATCGAAAAAAGATTTGAAAATCTTTAACCGTAAAATGCAAATGATCTTCCAAGATCCTTACGCATCTTTAAATCCGCGTATGAAAGTTCTTGATATCATAGCGGAAGGTTTAGATATTCATGGCTTAGTTAAAAATCAGACGGAGCGTAAGGCTCGAGTAATTGAATTGCTGGAAACAGTAGGTCTTAATAAAGAGCATGCTGAACGTTATCCTCATGAATTCTCTGGTGGTCAGCGTCAACGTCTAGGTATAGCTAGAGCGTTAGCAGTAGATCCAGAATTCATTATTGCGGATGAACCAATATCAGCTTTAGATGTATCTATCCAAGCCCAAGTAGTTAACTTATTAAAAGAATTGCAGGAAGAAAAGGGTTTAACGTATCTTTTCATCGCGCATGACCTTTCAATGGTTAAATACATTTCAGATAGAATTGGTGTAATGTATTTCGGTAAGTTAGTAGAGCTTGCACCTGCCGAAGAATTATACTCAAATCCATTACATCCATATACTCAGTCTCTATTATCTGCTATCCCGCTTCCAGATCCTAACTATGAGCGTACTCGCGTACGTAAGTCTTATGATCCTTCTACGCACAAATATACGGATGGGGAAGAAGTTGCAATGCGTGAAGTTACACCGGGTCACTTTGTATTTTGTTCTGAAAAAGAATTGAAGGAACTAAAAGCTATATCCCAATCACGTATTTAATAAACCTTTTAAAAGTAGGCTAATCGAAGAAATTCGATTTAGCCTACTTTTTTTGTCAGAACATCTTTTCAAAGTTAAGGCTAAAAATGAATGATATAAAATTTATGCTTATGGTGTAAAAGGTTAGAAAAGAAATAATGATATAGCTGAACATTTAGATTAATTATAATTTTTATTGTAATATTAGACGTATGTACTCTTTTCATCGTACGATATAGTTGTTAGAATGTTAGACGTAAAGAAAGGGAGACGGTTATGAAACAAAAATTATTAACAGTAATTTCTGGTATTATGCTAGGTGTTTTAATGATGACACCATTCGAAGCTTCAGCTGAGACAAAAGCTTTCTCGAAGGATTTTACATCGAAGGAATTTGGCTTCAATTTAATAGAGGAGACCTTAGTAGCCTCTTCTAAGCTATTTGTCTATGACTCCGGACTTACTTTTAACTATCCTGATGCTGTAAGAGGAGTGTATGTGACTGGTCACTCAGCAGGCGGTTCAAGGTTTAATCAATTAGTGGAGCTAATGGATAATACCGAGTTAAACGCTATGGTCATCGATATTAAAGATGATTTTGGAAACCTAACTTATAAGCCTAAAGAGGATTCACCTTTGTTCAAGTATGAAATTGGAAAACCATACATAAAAGATCTTAGAGGAATTCTGGAAGTGATGGAGAAAAAAGAGATTTATCCGATTGCCCGCGTTGTTGTTTTTAAAGACACAGAACTAGCAGAAAGAAAGCCAGAATTATCATTTGTTGAAAATGGTTCGGTTTGGAAGAATGGAAGAGGCGAAGCTTTTGTTAATCCATTTATGCAAGAAGTATGGGATTACAATGTAGAAGTTGCAATTGAAGCAGCGAAAATGGGCTTTAAGGAAGTTCAGTT
>NZ_JBAEAP010000617.1:0-8404 GCF_056205495.1 Psychrobacillus sp.
CTTGCAAGGTGCTTCAAGGAATATGGCAATAGCGCACCCTACAAGCTCGGCATGTAGCTGAACAATTGGATTATATAATTCATAGTGTCTTACCCCTCTATTTTTTTACAATAATAGCATAACTCAAAGCAGAACAATAACAGCTGCCCTATTTCTATAGTTGACTGTAAAGAAAAATTTTTGTTTATCGAAAGACTAATTAAAATAAAAAAACGAACTTGGATTTGCTATTCCAAGCTCGTTGCCTTTTTATAAATATATAAACTATCTATTTCCTATTTCCTGTTTTCATAGAAGAACAAGAACGCTTTCCAATTGGTTACGTACGTGTCTTATCGTTCCTCCCAGTGGAGTCGGAGCCTGCCGCTACAATCAGCACAAATAAAAAGTTCTTATTTGGACCCTGCCACTTTTGTAATCGATGTCATTCAAATGAATTTATTGCCTAACTAAAAAATACTAAAACGTGAAACCTTCACCAAGATTTCACGTCCTTATTTATACATATTTTAAGCAAAAGCTAATGATTCTTTTGCTAGATCATCATTCATAATCATTTCTTTTAAACGTTGTTTTGCTCGGAACAAGCGTGATTTAACTGTACCGATGGAAACCTTCATAACCTCAGCAATTTCGTTAAGAGAAAATTGATGCACATAGAAGTACATGATTGTCTTTTGGTAAATTGCATCTAGTTCAGAGATTTTGTTTCGAACAATCCCACAAACGTCTTCTTTCTCCAATTGCTCCTCTACAGATAAAACATCTGAAGCAATGAGGTCCAGCAATGAAATATCTAGCTGCTCAGGTTGATTTGCAACGTATTTACTGCGTCTTACTTGTTTACGGTAACGGTCGCGGAATGTATTCATACAAATAGTTGTTAACCATGCTTTAACGTGGTCTACTTCCTTCATATAAGACTCGTACCTTACAACTTTCATCCATACCTCTTGCATTAAATCCTCTGCTTCTACAGGGTTTTTAGTCAGTTTCAGACATAGGTAGTATATGTAACGGTTATATTCTTCATATATATTCTCAATTGTAATTTGCATTTTTAATATCCTCCGGTTGGCTTTTCTTATAACTATATAATGCCAAATCCTAACCTTACCCTCCATCGGATTCTCTTTCAGAAAAATTACAAACATGTAAGAAACAAGAAAGGTATTATTTTAACTACTTTTCAAAGTAAGAAACATAATGGTTTTCCGCTCTGTGAAGCGTTTTTTGTAGTCAGCGTGATAAGTCATCAACCAACCTTCAATACAATACACATAAAAAAAACACAAGAGAATTTAATCCTCTTGTGCTTCTTTGGTATCTTCCTCTGAATCCTTCGTAATAGTTACTCGTACAATTCGATTGCGATCCATTTCGTTTATTTCTATATACAGGTTTTCAAAACGGAACTTTTCATTTTCTTCTGGTACATGACCGAGCTGTTCTAAAACGAGACCACCTATTGTATCATTTTCCGTTTCAATAGAAAGCTCGAACATTTCATTTAGGTCTTCAATTTCAAAACGTCCAGAGCATACCAGATGGTTTTGCGATTGTTCAAACAGAAGGATTTCTTCATCCTCATCCGTCTCATCCTCAATTTCTTGGCCAATCATTTCTTCTATTAAATCTTCATGCGTAACAATACCAAGTGTACCCCCGTATTCATCTAAAACGATGGCCATATGCTTCTTCTTGTTGAGCATCAACTTAAATACTTTTTCTACACTTAATGTTTGTACGACAAACAATGGCTCTTTATCCACTATTTCCTCTAGCGTAAGTGACGGTTCTATTGACCATTCTATTAGCATTCTTGAATAGAACATCCCAACAATTGTGTCTAAGCTCTCTTCATATATAGGATAGCGTGTATATGAGTGTTCTAAAATGATGTCTCTTACTTCCTCATAGGTAGCTTCGATTGGGATACCTACCACATCTGTTCTATGTGTACAGAGCACATCGGAGACATCCTTGTTTGGAAAGTCAAGAATTCCTCGGATTCTCTCCGATTCCTCTACCTCAAACGTACCATCACTTGATGCAAGATCCACCATGGAAAGCAACTCTTCCTTCGTAATCATTGTTTCTTTTACTGCCCCATTAGAGCCTATTCTGATGAGCATATTCGTAAACTCTGAAATCAAGATAGTAATAGGACGAAGAATTGCAACTAAAAACCTTATTAATGGTGCTACTATGTAAACAGTCGTTTCAGAGAATGTTGCTGCAATTGTTTTCGGCAATACCTCACAAAATAATATTATAAATGCTGCCACAACTACTACCGACCAACCAATATGCCAATTATAATGATCTGCTATTAATATAGCTAATAACGTCATAGACGTATTAGCAACCGTGTTACCAATAAGAATCGTTATGATCATTCGGTCCGGCTTCATAAGCTGGGCAAGTAATTTAACTGCAGCAACCTCCCCTTGCTCGGCTTTCAGCTGGACCTTTGTCCTATTTACTGTCATTAAGGCTGTTTCACTTCCGGAAAGGAAAAAGGAAGCTACGATAGAAACAGCTAAAAGTACAAATTCTATGTACAATTTAAAATCCTCCTATTTATTCACGTTCATATATTTTAATAATAAATATAGCATACCGTCATTCAAGTTGTCACAAAATTAACACAACTCCAAAAACTAAGTGTAACTTAACAAAGAAAAGGAATACTCTATCATTATACTCTATAATTATTTTTCCATGCCAATTAATGACCAAAAAATCCCTTTCTAAGTAATTTAAAATTACTAGTATAGAGAGGGATTAAAGGCTAAGGAGAATCACGCATATATAGTTGAACATAGATACACAAATGAAAGGCTTCCTATTCAAGTTACTTGTCTTTTGAATCGAAAAGTTAAAAAACCTAAAATTGCTAAAATTAAACCAAAAAGTAAATAGAGAGTTAAGCCTGTACTATATAACAATGCCGGGTTAAATGTTAAAGCAGCAAGTTCTCCAGTTATGATTTTATGAATATCTGTATATACAAAAGGATTAAATTCAGAAGCAAGAATGTTCATCCCAATGTAAGTGATCGCCCCTGACAAAACCATGGAAAGGCTCGCATTTTTGGTCAAAAGGGCAAATAAGAAATAGAGCGAGTACATAAAGAATGAAAAAACGATTAAGAATATGAAGACCTTCCAAAAATACTCTTGGAATTCTATAAAGTGAAATTGGTCTTCTCTAGGATTCAACGAGTTACCAAAAATACTTGTTGATTTTGTGCCTTCATATACAAGGATCGGATTTTTCAGACTACCTAGCCCATTGGTGAAGAGGCTACAAACTAATGGGATTGCTAACATAAGGAGAGAAAAGATTAGTAGATACACGTATCCACTAATATATTTCGCGAAAAATAGTTTCAATCTAGAATAAGGCAACACTCTATAGAAATTCAGGCCCCTCTTCTTTTTGGTTGTTTCGGATGCAATGCTATTCCCAAAAATAAAGCAACCAATCAATACAACCACAGGAATATAAAATAACTGAATAAGTTGAACTAAGAAGGAAAAGCCTTCTTGACCATACCTTTTGGTCATAGTTTGATACTGTTCCAAAGACGTCCCAGTAAAATCATCATAGATTGTCGCTAGAAGAGGCTGAGTTGTCGTATTTTGAACAAAAGGCTTACTGTCGATATCCTTCAGCAGCTTTAATTCCTCGTAAGTGGCTCTTAATGTAAAATAAGAGACCAATTGTTCCTCAATGCCGTATGTTGCGGCCTCTGGATCGTCCACAAATATCTGTAAACCTTCGATATCTTTTTCATGTAAGAATATCCAATCTTCTTGCTTATAGGCTTCTATCATTTTTTCATAGTTGGCAATGGACTCTAGATAACGACTAATAAATGAATCCATTTCTTCCGCTTTTTCGGTATCTCCTGCCTCGATGGCCTTCTCTTTTTCGGCTCTAGATTCATTTGCGAAATTTGTGAACATCTCAGGATAACTTTCTAGCCTGGTTATATTTCCTTCCTGAATCTCTTCAGCCACCGCATAGTTAAAGATATAAAGACCAACGGCAGCTAGAAAGGAGAGAAAAATCGAAACTAATGTCGTCTTCTTTTTAAGCACCTTTTTAGACTCAAATAAAAAACCTCTCATCTAAGTTCCTCTCCTTTTACTCATATATATAGCAACCAGGATTAAAATGATGGATACTCCTAATAAGAGACTTGCTCCAAAAAGTACCTTAGTTTTATCATTCAACACAGCGAGATCAATCATGCCGTATGTAAATGGGTTTACCTCATAGACAAAACCATTCACCAAGACGATGTAGTTCCCGATGTGCAAAAAGATGACAAGTAAATAACTTATGATTGTATTCCTTACTAAAAAACCCGTTAGAGTGATTAAGGCGACGGAAAAAATCATATAGACGAAACTATAGGAAATCGCTTCTCGGAGATAATTGCCGGATGTTAGGAAATTCCCTTCGGTTGTAGTCAATGGATAAGAAAAACCATTTTCCATATTATCAGTAAACAGATAAGGAAGTAAAAAAGAAGTCAAAAACACGATGGACATCCAACATACACCTAATACTAAAAAGCTAATGAACTTATTCATTAAATAATAGGGTCTCGACATGGGCAATACATAAACCATTTGTATGTTTTTCTCCTCAAACTCTCTTGTAATGGATGTTCCAAGAATCAGTAAGAGAACCAGAAATCCAAAAGGATTTAATAGGTGAGAAACTACATTTTTCATAAAGAGGGATGTCTGAATGGAAAGATTTAAATCCTCTTTTGGCAGTCCTTCCTTTAACAGCTCTTCATTGAGCGAAATAGTAGCCAACATGTCTGCCTTACTCTGTCTGAAGTCACCATTCATATCCTGATATGCGATTGCAGATTGATAGACTTTAATTTCTGTTTCCAGCTCTGCTTCCCATTTTTTGTCTTGTGTAGCTTGAATGAGTTCAGTTATTTCATCATATAAGTTTAAAGCCGCGTTTAATTTGTTCTCCGCGTCTGGATCTGTGGCTGTTTCTAGTTCCTTTCTGTTTCGCTCGATTTCCTGAAACACATTGCCTCTATGTTCGAAGAACTGCTGTACCTTAGTAGCGATGATCATATCTTGCTGAAGAACATTCCGGGTATATAATCCACAAATAAATAACACAGTTAAGAGAATGAAGATGGTGAATGCCTTTGCATGGAGTATTTTCTTGATCTCAAATAGGAATATTATCACATTGAGCTCCTCACAGTTTAAATAATTCTTCATATAGTTTTTCTGAACCCGTTATTTCCTTTTCGAAGTCGTAGATTTCTATTTGATGTTCCTGAAGAATGCTTATTACTGTGGATAGAGACTGTTCTTTTAACTCAAATTTGAGTTTGTCGTGTTGTTCGCTTACTAAAAAACCATTTTTACCAAGACAGGACTTCCCCTTTTGAGAATCCGACAAAGTGAGATAATAGGTAATGGATTCGTGGTCTGCCATATTGACTTGGAGTATTTTTTTGTCTTTTAAGAATAGGATTTGTTTAGTGACACGGTCTATTTCCGAAAGAATATGGGAGGAAAGAATAATAGTCGTACCCTTCTCTGCCAACTCTAGTAATATCTTTCGCATGAGAATGGCACTTGTCGGATCTAAGCCATTTAATGGCTCGTCCAGTAATAATAGCTTGGGCTTATTCACCAAAGCCATAGCTAACAATAGGTGCTGCTTCATACCAAGAGAGTAATTCCCCACTACCTTTTTTACATAATTGGTCATGCCCACATATTCCGTCACTTCATTTATTCGAGATTTACTTATTTTATTAACCTCGCATACGTATTTTAAGTGATCATAACCCGTTAAATATTCAAACAGAACAGAATTGTCTTGAAGATATGCCACCTCTTTGAACACTTTAAAATCTTTATTTGATTTACCGACCAATTCTATGCTTCCTGAATTAGCGGAAAGTATGTTAGTAATAACATTTAAGAAAGTAGTTTTTCCCACTCCATTCGGTCCAACCAAAGCCCAGATTCCTGGCGAATCGATGGTTAAACTAATATCATCTAGTACTTTTTGTTTCTTATAGCTTTTTGAAAGATTTTTAATCGCTAATGTAGGCAAGTTTTCAATCCTCCTCCATAAATTACATAATATTCCTTATTTTTAATCAATATAACATTATAAACTTTATTTTTCAATTCAAGGTGTGAAATACGTTTTGCACTATAGCACCTAGAACGTTCAGCTGGGGCCTGACTTAAACATTAATCTTTCATTTTCGCTAAACAAAAAAAGTCAAAGCCCTATTAAATAAGGGTTTTGACTTTTACGTTTTGTGCTGGCTAGAAATGATAATCATCTTCCGAAATAACCATTTCCTTCGGGTCATATGGTTCAATGTGGACAAATGTAACGGCCTCACTGTTAAGAGATTGTATATGTTGTTCAATTTTATTAGAAATATCATGCGATCGGCGAACGTTTAAGTTTGGGTTAACACTAATGGTTATATCAATTAGCATCATACCGCCATGCTGACGGCCTCGGATTTCGGTAATTTCACGTACTTGTGGCATTTTTTCTATATCTGCACGAATTTTAGCTAAAAATTTACTGTCAAATCCATCTGTTAATAAATATACAGCCTCTTTAAATATATCAATTGCAGTTTTAATAATTATAATACCGATGATAAAAGCTGTTATCGTATCAATAATAGGGAAACCAATTATTGCGGCTACAATCCCAACAGCTGTTCCGATACTTACAAAAGCATCTGACCTATTATCATAAGCAGCGGCCTTTACAGCTGTACTTTTAATTCTTTCAGCCAAATTATAGTTATATTTATAGACACCGTACATAATAACAGCACTGATTATTGCAACAAAGATGGTTAATATATCAGGAGATTCTTGAACTGGGTTAATCATATTTTCTACTGCTGAGATCAAAACCTCTATTCCTACATAAATCATAATAAACGAGGCAATTAACGAGGCAATCGTTTCAGCACGAAAATGACCGTAACGATGTTCATCATCTGGCGGCCTTTGAGAAATACGTAAGCCAATTAACACTGCCACAGAGGCAATGATATCTGTTGTATTATTAAGACCATCCGCCTTTAAGGCTTCTGAATTCCCTAGATACCCTGCTGTTAGTTTAAAAATACTTAGGACAATATAAGTCACTATAGATAAGTAAGCACCTTTTTCACCGGCGCGCAAGTTTGTGTAAAGCTCCAAAATGTTTCCCCTCCGCAACTTCCCTTAAAACACGAAAGAGGCTACCCATTGCCAACTGACAAATGGGTAACCTCTATACTGAGTTTTTTTATTATATCATTCATTTGATCTTAAAGAAAGATTTATACCGAACAGATTAGTAATTTAACTAGTCACTCTTCTAACTTTTATATCGCTTCTATATCAAAGTCTAATCGCTATTCTTCCACTTGTACGATGACATTAACTACCGAGGCATCATGGTCTTTGATACGTAGTGGTGCAGTGAAGGCAGAAATAAGTCTTTTGCCTATTAAAGGTTCAGGGTTAATGTCTTCGTAAATAAGCATGGTCGGTTCTTTGTACCTTTCATGGTCTAAGAAAGCATGGTGTACGAAATAGCCGTTCTCTTTTGCTTCTGTTAAATTTTCAATGCTTAGCGTATCAATAGCGACTGCTTTACAGTTCGGCAATTTTGTCCGAATATACTCGGCTGCTTCTGGTGAGACAGTCGGAAAGTTATTAGCATATGTTTCAAAGTCAGTACCGCGGTGTTTCCAGTTTCCTGTATTAAAAATAAGAATATCAGCAGTCTTAAGATCTTCATATTTTTCAAGTATTTCAATTGTTATAAAACCATTGGTGCCAACTGGACAATCAATTAATAGTGGATTTTCGTAAATGAAGTCTTCAATTGGAATAGCATCTATCCCCTTCCCATTATTTAAATGGTGATAAGGGGCATCCACATGGGTGCCAGCATGAAGGTACATGCTAAGAACGCTACCGTTCCAGTCATCCCCTTTTTCCAAACGTTCTCTTGGTTCTAATTTAACTTCTGGTAAACCTGGATAAACAGGCATTCCTTCATAGATTGGGTAACCAATTTCAACATATTTCTTCATTCCGATCCACTCCCTCTATAATTTTAATTAGCTTTGTTAAAGTTATTGGTTGATTTTGATTAACAATTCTTTTTTATAGTAATTGTACTAAACAATTGAACTTTCAAATGGCTATCAAGAACATAAATAGATGATGAAAATGGGGTTGGTGACAGTTTTTTTGCTTTGTTTATGCGAGTAAATTTATTAGTTCTTTATCGATGCATGAAAGCTATTCCCATTTATTGATTGGAGCGCCAGACGGCGACTCCTACGGGATGAGTGAGACAGATA
>NZ_JBAEAP010000618.1:0-3185 GCF_056205495.1 Psychrobacillus sp.
ATATAACCGGTATGTAAAGCTCCTGATTAGTATAGCTCGAATCCATTAAACTCTTATCACGATCCACTTCCTGCGAATGAAAAAAAACATACGCTTGCTCAAAGAATTTTTTCCTTGTCTCAGGTCGCTGATTTTGCTCAATATACTGAAAAGCCTCTCCAAGCTCTTGGTGTATATAAGTTATCAACTCTGCATTTTCGCCAAGCCACTCTCCAAGTACAGGCACAATACCCGTAGTGAGTGTTGTTCTTATTAAATTGGCATATTGTTTTTCCTCTTCGTTCGAAAGTATTTTGGCATCTAGCAAATCATCAATAAATGGATAGGTCAATCCATAGGAATAACCCAGTCTGATTGCCTTGTCGAGCCTCTTAGTACGCTCTTCAGGAGATACATCGCTGTCCATCTCTTCAATCTCTTGCATGATAACCCCTGCTATAATTTTAACAAGTTTTCGCTGAGCATGCTCTGCATCCATTCCTTTTGGGATATGTTTGGATACTTGCTTTAGCTTGTTTAATAACCAAATATACGTTAACTCTACATTTTCCTTTTTAGCCATACGGTATAATTCGACGACATTAAACGCTTGTTCTTCCTTGTCTTCCCCGCTTGAATTCGTCAGCTTATCCTTTAAGCTACTTACTACATCCGAAATCCTGTCTTGAGTTTCATGAGAATCAAGGGATTTTCCTAAATCACGGAGAAAAATGTATGAAATGCTTCGATTTAAGTAACTGTCTAGCTTACCTCTGTAATTTAAATACTGTATGTAATGGTTAAAATCCTTCGTATCAGCGTTTCCTTTTGTCTTTGTAAAAAGGGATAGGATGGGATTATTAACATGATTAGATTTCCAAATCCTTATATCTTCCGTTAAAAGGGGGAGATAGGTGTTTTCCTTAACCTGTATATGAAGCTCCTCGAAATATCGGGTGGCTTTCTGATTGGCTTGCCTATAGCATTCATCGGCATTTATTATTGAATTTAATTGAGTATTCATCTGTCACCTTCATTTACTTTTTTTAATCTTCCTAGTAATTATAACCTATATTTCATTCTCAGTTTTCATCTAGTTACTTACAATTTATTCTTAAGGTTAACCCCAAATGCCTAATTTTAAGAGGATAAAAATAAGAAGGCAGCTACCTCCTAGAGTAGCGACCTTCTGACTAATCATAAGCTTACCTTCCAAGAGCATAATGAGAATAAATACTCTCTTGTTCCTCGTTCATCTCTCCCATGATTGTATAATTAATTCTTTTCCCGAATAAATCCTTTATTGCTAGGAAAGCATCATACGGACAGGTTAGGGATTGCAGATTCGGAAGTCCCTTTAAGGCAGAGTAATCGTCCATTACTTCAATCCTTAAATCCTCAAGCTTTGTCATCCCTTTTAGAAAGTCTAAATTGTTCAATTCTACTTTAGTTATATCAAGAGAGCGTAAATTCCTAACCCCATTTATCTCCTCTATGCTTTTCGTTTTTATTCCAGACAGATTGAGGTGACTTAGCTTTTTACAAAAGGTCAATGGAGTCAAATCGTCTATCGTCAAATTTTCTAAAGAAAGCTCTTGTAGTAAAGGTAACTCTGCTAAAACAGAAATATCCGTCACCTTAGTATTACCAATAGATAGTTGCTTTAGCTCCTGAAGCTTTCTCAGGAACCTTAAATCACTTAGAGGAGTTTTCGCTAGATAGAGACTTTTTAAATCTTGTAATTGAGCAATCGGTGTAAAGTCTATAATCTCTAGAGTACTGGCAATCAACTCTCTGACGTTTGGAAAATATGCAAGGGGTCTGATATCAGTGATATTCGAAGGAAATAACCTTAGTGTAGTGATATTACCTAATTCGTGTTCTTTGATAGATGGAATGCCAAGCTTTGCAGTAAGAAAAGATGTCCAGCTTTCGTCTAGTTCAAGAGTATCCTCTTCCCCTCCCATAGATCCTTTATATGGGCGCTTCTTTAAATCATCAAAAAAGTGACCATAATCTCCCCATATGACATAGGGACCGTCTTCTTCCTCTATTAAAGAACAGTTCCCAATCTCAAATTGTTGAATGAGGAGCTCTAATAATTCCTCAAAGCTGTTACTAATCACATACATTTGCCTTTCATCTCGACCAAAATTTATAATCTGCCCGACTGTTCCATTTACCCCTGGTGCAAAATCCATAGCCAGATAATTTCCCCCGTAATCGTAGGCAATAGGTATCCATCCAGGATGAAAGGCTGCTTCTTGGATTGCACCTTTTTCAAAGGAAATGACATCTATAACGGACTCCTCGTAATAGGTTTTGTACCCTTTCCATTCCGATAACATCTCTCCGATGGAATGCCAGGTTAAGCCAAACATGAATCCAAGCTTTTTTTCTCCGTCATGAACGGAATAGATCGACTTAAAAGCTTCTGGAAATATGTAACCTGTTTCTAGCTCCAACCGAAGAATCTCTTCTTCGGTTGCCCCTTTGTTTAAGTATTTCTCCAAATTCGGTATATAGCTTCCTATTCTTGAAAAAAATTGTTCTCCCACTTCCTATCCCTCCCATTATCCTGTTAATCCTTATTTTACCATAAAGCTGCATTTATCCTAAAAATGAAAAAACCCACCTAGCAAAAGCTAAGTGAGCGTAAACAATATATTCTTGTAATTATTCTTTATTAAACCATAGCTCTTCTTGATCATCCTCATCACCATTGTAATTGATGAAAATTTCTTCTCCAGCTTTTATGTCGGTATACGCATAAAAGTCAAATGTCTCGTTTTTAAAATTAATCTCGTAGGTAGCATTTGGCTCGTACGAATGATTAAACAGCATCCCATAACCAAGCAGGATAGCGGATCTTCCAATACCGTATTCAAAGGCATAATCACCTAGTGTCGTTTTTTCTATATACTTATGTTGCTCGTTTGGATAAGAAATGACCGGGGCTTCATGTAAAAGCTCACCTTTTTTAATATCTCTAGTTGCAAATAATCCTCTGTTAAATTCGCCATCACTTACTTCAGACTTTTTTACTTCAATCATGTAGTTCTCCTATTCACGTTAAAATTTACTTATTAAGGATACCATTAAAAATCGTATCTGGCTCTTATATTAGTCAATTAAATAATCCGGATTAATTGTAAGCTAATCCATGAATCAATTTCATCATTTCTTTTTATACAATATCAAAGTAA
>NZ_JBAEAP010000619.1:0-2443 GCF_056205495.1 Psychrobacillus sp.
AAACGCTTTTATACGTCCGTCACCTTCTGCAGGTACACTGGGAGGAGTGCATAAAAAGTCTAGAGAGACCATGCTGCTATGTGAGGCTGCTGGATATGACGTCATATTAGTAGAAACAGTAGGAGTCGGTCAAAGTGAGACTATCGTTAGGGGAATGGTAGACTTTTTCTTACTTCTTGCCTTGACGGGTGCTGGTGATGAATTACAAGGCATGAAAAAAGGAATTATGGAGCTAGCCGATGCAATCGTCGTCAACAAGGCAGATGGCGCTAATGAAGCCTTAGCCAAAAAAACGGTAGCTGAATATAAACAAATATTACATTTTCTGGCTCCCTCTGCTCCCAATTGGACAACCCCAGCGCTTGCGGTATCCTCCTTACATGACCGAGGTCTAGATAAGGTGTGGGAGACAATTAAGAGCTTCGAAGAAAAAATGAATTACCAGCATTTTTGGCAAAAGAGAAGAAAAGAACAAACGATTGATTGGTTTAAATCAATGATTGTAGATCGATTGTATGATGACTTTTTTGCCTCAATTGAAAGAAAGCAGACGATGAAACAGTTAGAACAACAAGTAAGAGAAGAAAAAATCACTGTTTCTGATGCTATTCAGGAGTTATTTTCCTCGAATTCATATAAATAATCTGATAAACTTAGTTTGAATTGAAAAAGGAGAGCTGTCAAATGAATATGGATTTTAACTTATTAATGAACGATATGATTATACAAGCGCGTAGTGAAATGGAAAACAGTGGCTATGAACAATTAACTACTCCGGAAGAAGTAGAAGCTGCTTTCGCTAGAAAAGGTACAACTCTAGTAATGATCAACTCTGTTTGTGGATGTGCTGGCGGCATCGCTCGTCCTGCAGCTGCAAATGCTGTGCATTATGACAAACGTCCTGATCATTTAGTCACTGTATTTGCTGGTCAAGACAAATTAGCTACACAACAAGCCCGTAATATGTTCGGAGATGATCATTTGCCTTCATCCCCATCATTTGTAATGTTAAAAGATGGACAAGTAGTAGCAGAAATAGGTCGTCATGAAATTGAAGGGCATGCCCCAACCTCAGTCATTACACATCTTCAAGGTTTATTCGAAGAGTATTGCGAGGAAGTATAGTCTACAAAAAAACAGCGGAAGCATAAATTGCTACCCGCTGTTTTTACATTCATTTATTTCCTATAATACGAAGCTTAGACCGAACAATAATGTGGACATTACCATGACAAATATCATGAGATATACAATAATCTTACGAAATGTTTGATTGCGCATTAAATTCTCTCCTTTTGCTTGTACTCCTATTTTATCAAAATTGAAAAAATGCACAAGAGGTAGAGATTTTTTTTTGTAATATATGTACAATAGTATAGTGAATAGTCAAACAATAGAGGATGTGCAAACAATGGAAAAGGTAGACCATATCGGAATTGCTGTAAAAAGCTTAGAAAACTCTTTACCATACTATACTGAAATTTTAGGCTTGAAACTTATACATATTGAGGAAGTAGAATCCGAAAAAGTAAGAGTAGCTTTTATCGACAGCGGAAATGTCAAACTAGAGTTACTGGAACCAATTGATGAGACTAGTACCATTCACGCCTTCATCGAAAAAAAGGGTGAAGGAATTCATCATGTCGCCTTCGGAGTGAAAAATATTCAGGAGCGACTAGATGAGTTAAAGGAAAAGGGAGTTCGTTTAATACAAGAGACTCCTAAAATTGGGGCAGGAGGAGCTGAGGTTGCTTTCATTCACCCTAAATCTTTTGGTGGAGTTTTATATGAACTATGCGATAAATCAAGGGGAGCGAAATAACTAATGGATATCTACGAAAAAATTAATGATCTATATGACCGTAAACGTAAAGTGGAATTAGGTGGAGGAGACGAAAGAATAGAAAAACAGCATGAAAAAGGGAAGCTAACTGCTAGAGAAAGAATTGAACTGCTAGTAGATGAAGGTTCTTTTGTTGAGTTGAACCCATTTATAAAACATCGTACGGTTGACTTCGGCATGGACAAGCAAGAGGGGCCAGGAGATGGCGTTGTTACAGGATATGGAAAAGTAAATGGTCGAGCTATATACCTATTTTCACAAGACTTTACTGTTTTCGGCGGGGCACTAGGAGAGATGCACGCACTTAAAATTTCTAACGTGATGGACTTGGCTGCTAAAAACGGTGCTCCGTTTATAGGTTTAAATGATTCAGGCGGTGCACGTATTCAAGAAGGCGTTGTTTCTTTAGATGGATATGGACAAATTTTCTACCGTAATGCTATCTACTCCGGTGTTATTCCACAAATATCTGTTATTCTCGGACCTTGTGCAGGTGGAGCGGTTTACTCCCCAGCTATTACAGACTTTGTGTTTATGACAGATGAAACAAGCCAAATGTTTATTACAGGACCTAAGGTAATTGAAACAGTTACAGGAGAG
>NZ_JBAEAP010000620.1:0-6607 GCF_056205495.1 Psychrobacillus sp.
GCTGGTATGATAGCTGTTGCTGATACCATTAAGGAATCTTCCATTCAGGCAATTCAACGATTGAAGGATATGAACATTGAGGTCATGATGATCACAGGGGATAATCAGCTAACAGCTGCTGCAATAGGAAAACAGGCTGGAATTGAGCATGTTATAGCGGAGGTACTTCCTGAAGGTAAGGCTGAGGAAATTAAAAAACTTCAATCCTTTGGGAAAAAAGTAGCGATGGTTGGAGACGGCATCAATGATGCACCTGCATTAGCAGTTGCCAATATAGGAATGGCAATCGGCACAGGAACAGATGTAGCCATGGAGGCAGCTGATATTACATTAATTCGAGGAGATTTAAACAGTATTGCGGATGCTATTATAATGAGTCGCAAAACAATGAGAAATATAAAGCAAAACCTTTTCTGGGCATTTGCTTATAATGTATTAGGGATCCCAATTGCAGCTGTTGGTTTGCTCGCACCATGGGTTGCTGGAGCTGCCATGGCATTTAGTTCTGTTTCGGTAGTTTTGAACGCTTTACGTTTACAACGAGTTAAATTGGATAAATAGAGTAATAAGGAAAACGGCTGCTGAGTGGCAGTCGTTTTCTTTACATAAGAAAAATACGATTAAATGTAGGCTATGCATAAAGAGGAGCGAGATAGATGAAGAAAATAGCTATAACAGGGTTATGCTCGTTATTTTTACTGGCAGGCTGCGGTGAAGATAGTAAAGAAGCTGAAAAAGACACGAATACAGAGCAGGAGCATGCTCATATGAATCATATGGACGACGGTGGAGAAATTCCTCAGGGCTTGGCTGAAGCGGCAAACCCTAAATTTGAAGTAGGAAGCAAGGCCATAATCGAAGCAGATCATATGGAAGGTATGAACGGTGCAGAGGCTACTATTGTTGGTGCCTTCGATACAACTGTATATGCGGTAACTTACGAGTCTACAACGGATGGGGAAAAAGTAGAGAACCATAAATGGGTAATACATGAGGAATTAGAAGCTACGGATGGCAAGGGAATAGTTGGCTCTAACGTAGTGCTGAATGCTAAACACATGGAGGGAATGGACGGGGCAGAGGCTATCATTGAATCGTCTGAGGACACGACAGTTTACATGATTGATTACGTTTCGACTACCGATGGGACTGAGGTTAAGAATCATAAATGGGTTACAGAGGATGAATTATCAGAAGCTAAATGACCGAAAGTTCTCTAGTTTAAATCCTTACTGTTAGGGAAAAATAGTAACAGTTACGTAAAACTGGAGGAGGACTTATGATGAATACGAAGTATGAAGAATGTATAAAGGCGTGTTTAGAATGCCTAGAGGCTTGTAATCATTGTTATGACGCTTGTCTCAAGGAAGATCATGTAAAAATGATGGCAGGTTGTATACGTTTAGATCGTGAATGTGCAGATATTTGTGCATATGCAGTCCAGGCTATGACAAGAAATAGCCCGTTTGTGCAGGAAATTTGTAAGCTTTGTGCTCAAATTTGTGATGCATGTGGTGAAGAGTGTGCCAAACACGATCATGAACACTGTCAGAAATGTGCAGAATCTTGTCGTAAATGTGCTGAAATTTGTCGACAGATGGTCGCGTAAAAAAAGGAAAAATTAACAGACAGCTATTACTTTTTATAGCTGTCTTATTTTTATTAGTAAAATTAGGTATTTTATACTAATTGATAGAAAAATTCATAAATTTTTAATTGATTATTATGCCTCATATCAACTTATGACTAAAGGTTATTTAATTATTTTGACAAATTGGTTAAACTATAAAGAACAATAAGGTATGGAAGGGATGGTGATTAGGATGAACTTAGTTAAAGCAACTGGCAATGGGATGTCTAACTTTATGTCTAGTATAAAGGCAGTACAACGTAAAGATGCAGGCCAGGCATATAGAAGGCATGCAGAGTATTTCCTGCCAAAAACTCCCTCTTTAAATGATTTAGAAGATCTTTTACTGGGGAATAAAGAAAAAGTGAAAGACACACCAGAGCTTTCTGCTGCTATTCGTGAATTTCAGCAAATGGAAAAGCAAGCTATAATGGATATTAAGGGTCCGGGTATTCCCATACAAAGCATAGGAGGACCGACACCTGAAAAGACAATAGAACTATTGGAAAAGGTTCGCAGTCAAGCTCTTGCAGAAACACCTGCAACGCCACAGCATTTATTGGTCGCTGCAAGTGCAACCTCGAAAATTAGACAAGAGCAAGCTCAGCTTACGTTAAATGAAATGGCGAATAGACAAATCAAGATAGAGGTTCAACGACAAAAGGATATAGAGTCTGAAGTGTTTAATCGCTCTATGCAGGTAGATTTTCAAACACCAAAGGTTTTGGAGGATGATTTGCAAAATCTACAAGCGAAGCGGTTAAAGGAGCAGGCAATTGCCAAATATTCTTATCAGGTTCATTTAAAAATGTATGGCTTTTCTGATCAACAACCGAGCTTTTTCCAGATAGCATAGGAGTAATAGAATGGCTAAAAAACAAAAAACCAATGCTGTCCGCATGCTGGAGCAGCAAAAAATACCATTTGAATTAATTGAATATGAGCTGACTGGCGATCAAGTGGATGGGGTAACTGTAGCAACTAAAATAGGCTACCCCGTTTTTGTCGTGTATAAAACACTACTTGTGACAGCTGGGCCAAACAAATATTATGTCTGCATTATCCCAGTGGACCAGGAGTTAAATCTCAAAAGAGTGGCAAAGGAGGTTGGAGAGAAAAAGGTGGAGCTGCTACATCTAAAGGATCTCCTCCCAACGACTGGATACATAAGAGGAGGCTGCTCTCCAATCGGAATGAAAAAGTTATTTCCTACCATTGTGGATAGTAGCGCAGAAAATAATGACTATATAATTGTTAGTGGAGGCAGGATAGGGCTTCAGGTGAAGCTAACACTAGCTGACTTACTTCACATGACGAATGGCAAAACGGCTTTAATTACCAATTCCAAAATGGACTAGCATTCTTCCTTCAAGCGATTATAATAGATATAGTTAGAAATGATTCCATTCCAACTGTTTAGTTGAGAATGGTTTTTTCGTTAAAGGAAAGTAGGACTGAATTATGAAGGAACTTGTTTTGCGTTGGGCCTTTTTTATAGTGGGCATAACGATTATGTCATTAGGAATTTCGATGACTATTAAAGGATTCTTGTTTGGTATAGGGCCATGGGATGTTTTACACGTTGGTCTTTTTAATCATCTAGGGTTATCCATTGGCACATGGGCTATTTTGACAGGCATTATAATTGTTTTCATTACAATGATTAGCACTAAAAAAATTCCTGCATTAGGTACATGGCTTAATATCTTGTTTGTAGGATCATTCATCGATATGTTTAACTGGCTTTTGCCTAATCCGACAGAATTCTTAGGTCAGGCAGTGATATTTATATTAGGGGTAATAGTTATGAGCATCGGGATCGGGATTTATGTATCACCGAATCTTGGCGCTGGACCACGCGATTCTTTAATGCTTTTTATAATGGACAAAACAGGCTGGAGCTTAAAGAAGGTGCGGACAGGCATCGAAGTTATCGTAGCTATTGCCGGTTGGATGCTTGGTGGACCAGTAGGGATTGGGACTATCCTTATTGCGTTTGGTCTTGGCCAACTCGTGCATTACACATTACCCGCCTCACAAAAATATTTACAAAAGATAAGTGGCTATACATTACCCTTCATGAACAAAAGCGCTGAGAAGCATATATAATTCTCAGCGCTTTTTCATATTTTAAATTACCGGAGCATACATTATCTATTGAATGAACCATAGAAAGGATGACTATTTGAACGGAACAATTACGCACTTTATGGGCAAATCTTATACAGGACAAGGTGTAAAAAACTTCTATAAGGAGATCATTCAGGAAGCAAAAAAGGTATATTTTTTTAAAGGGCCAGCAAGCTCTAGACTCTCAGATACGTTGAAGGAAATTGGATACGCAGCGATACGGAGAGGCAATGATATGGAATGGTTTCTAGATCCGCTAGATGAGGACGCAGTAGAGGCTGTTTATATTGTGGATACAAAAACACTTTACCTTCAAACAAATACCATTGATCCCTTCTTCTATGGGGCTGGTCATGAATGGGTAACTTACTATGACGCCTATCAACCGGACAGACTTCGTGATGTGGGACTAGTTGTCCGCGATAAGCACCTTGAGGGAGAGGCTTGGCTAGCGAAGGGCTTGCAAGCACTGTCCAAAGCTAAGCTCATCCACGATGATTGGGAGCAGCTTATCCAGCCGGGGATGGATTGGAAGGGTATTAATTCTTTATTAGAGGACCTTCAAAAGAAGCATATAGGATTCGTAAAGCTTCAAAAAAAACCTAAGCTGACCCATCGTTTAATGGGTTCGCTTACACCTTTAGGAGCAAAGGATACGTTTGCTTCCATTTCCAAAAATTTAAAAACCCGCTTATATATAAAGGGACTGCCAGGGAGCGGAAAGTCCTCCTTTATGAAAAAGTTTGGAGAAGAAGCGAAATCGCACGGACTAGATGTTCAATACATTTGGTGCGGACTTGATGCAAATAGTATTGACGGGGTTGTGGTTCCAGAGCTTCAGTTGAGCATTGTCGATGCAACAAGTCCTCATGTCTACGATCCAGAACGCGAGGGGGATGAAATTGTTGATTTCTTCCCATATATTGACCAAACAAAGTGGGATGAAGACGAATTGACGAAAATTCGAGAGACTTATACAGGTGAAATGGAGCTTGCTACAGATTACATCAGTACCTATTTTGCAGAGGCGAAGCTTATTAAATCACTTTACGATTCTGCAATAGATGAGGAAAAATGGAGAGAGATTCACAATAGAATGCTAGAAACAGTTGAGTGAGTAGGGTTTCCTACTCGCTTTTCTTTATTTACGGGGAGCACGGATTTTTCAAAGGGACATATCTTAGTCTTTCTTCTACAACAATGGTAAAATAAAGTGGAATATTTGTGTGAAAGGAAGATGAACTTGTCTAAAGTATTAAATAGTTTTCTGACAGAAAATCTAGAGCAACTAAAGAGTCAAGGTCTATATAACGAAATCGATCCAGTAGAGGGAGCGAACGGACCAACAATCATAGTTGGTGGTAACGAGCTAATCAATCTATCCTCAAACAATTACCTAGGACTAGCTACAAATGATGAGTTGAAGCGTATTGCAAAAGAAACGATAGATAAATATGGAGTAGGAGCAGGAGCGGTACGTACGATTAATGGAACGCTAGACCTACACGTAAAGCTAGAAGAAAAGCTTGCTGAATTCAAGGGAACAGAAGCAGCAATTTCTTATCAATCTGGTTTTAACTGCAACATGGCTGCTATCTCCGCAGTAATGGATAAAAATGATGCGATTCTTTCTGATCAATTAAACCATGCATCTATTATCGATGGTTGCCGACTTTCAAAAGCTAAAATCATCCCATTTAATCACTCCGACATGGAGGATCTTCGCAAAAAAGCAAAAGAAGCAACAGAATCTGGCCAATACAATAAAGTAATGGTCATTACAGATGGTGTTTTCTCTATGGATGGTGACATCGCGAAGCTTCCAGAAATCGTAGAAATAGCAAAAGAGTTTGACCTAATCACCTATGTGGATGATGCACATGGCTCTGGTGTGACAGGTAAAGGTAAAGGAACAGTGAAGCACTTTGGCCTAGAAAAAGAAATCGATTTCCAAATCGGTACTCTTTCTAAAGCAATCGGAGTAGTTGGCGGATACGTTGCAGGGAAGAAGGACTTAATCGACTGGTTAAAGGTTCGTTCACGTCCATTCCTATTCTCTACAGCCTTACCACCTGGCGATGTAGCAGCAATCACTGCAGCAGTCCAAATGATTATCGATTCTACAGAGCTTCATGACAAGCTATGGGAAAACGGAGACTACCTAAAAGCTGGCCTATCGAAGCTTGGATTTAATATCGGTGACTCTGAAACACCTATCACTCCATGCATCATCGGAGATGAAAAGCTAACGCAACAATTCTCTAAACGACTGTTTGAAGAAGGTGTCTACGCGAAATCTATCGTGTTCCCAACAGTACCTAAAGGAACCGGCCGAGTTCGCAACATGCCAACAGCAGCCCATACAAAAGAAATGCTAGACGAAGCCATCGCTACCTATGAAAAAGTAGGAAAAGAGCTAGGCGTAATTAAATAAGAAAAGAGTGTGGCTACCAATTAATTTGGTAGCTTTTTTTTTTGGGGTGAGGGACGGGATTGGATGGAGGAGTGACAACATGACCTATAGAATGTAGAAGCGCCCGTAAACTCCAAGAAGTGTCCCATAAATGAGCGGAAGGCGCCCGTAAGTAGGTTAGAAGTGTCCCATAAAAGGATGAAAATGCCCCATAAAGAGTGGGAGCGCCCGTAAATCCCCGAAAAGTGTCCCATAAATGAGCGAAAGGCGCCCATAAATAGGTTAGAAGTGTCCCATAAAGGAGTGGAAGGCGCCCATAAAAAGGGGGGCGCCCGAAAACTCCGAAAAGTGTCACATAAATGAGCGGTGCGCACCTAAATGAGTGAGAAGTGCAACATAAAACGGAGAAATTGTCACCTAAACAGTGGATCTGC
>NZ_JBAEAP010000621.1:0-2455 GCF_056205495.1 Psychrobacillus sp.
ATTAGTAGACTAAAGTTATAATATAACCCTGACCGGTAGAAATACGGTCGGGGTTTTTTTATATTAAAGCTTTGTTAAAGTTATTGGTTGATTTTGACTAACAATTCTTTTTTTATAGTGACTGTAAACATAAACAAATGAACTTTCAAATGGATATTAAGAACATAAATAGAAGATGAAATTGGGGTTGGTGACAGCTTATCGCTCACCCCGAGGAAAGGGCCCGGCTGGTGCGAAAAATCAATTCTACTCTCTGATCTAAGATTTCTTTGGATCATAATAACATAGCCTATATTAAAAAGGGGTCCTTAAAAACTCTTCTTTCTATTTTTCATGAAAAATGTTTAATCAAGCTATTATAGTGGAATTATAAGAGAGAACAAACAATTGAGGAGTGAGGAAATGGCTAAAGTAGCAACATTAATCACAAACATGTTTGAGGACTCGGAATATGCGAAACCGGCACAAGCTTTAAACGAAGCTGGACACGAGGTATTCGCTATTGAACAAGAGGCTGGGAAACAAGTAACCGGTAAAAACGGTGAAGTAAATGTAACGATTGACTATGGTATTGACGATGTGAAGCCAGAAGAATTTGATGCATTATTCATTCCTGGTGGATTTTCTCCCGATATTTTAAGAGCAGATGATCGTTTCGTACAATTTGCTAAATACTTTATGGATGCTAAAAAACCCGTATTTGCAATCTGTCATGGACCTCAGCTTTTAATTACTGCAAAAACACTGAATGGTCGAGATGCAACTGGATATAAATCTATTCAAGTAGATTTAGAAAATGCAGGCGTTAAGTTCCATGACGAAGAGGTTTTCGTTTGTCAAAAACAATTAGTTACTAGTCGTACACCAGATGACATTCCAGCGTTCAACCGTGAAATCGTTAAACTGTTGTCTTAAATAATGGATTAAGCTAGAAGTAAGAGATACCATATACTGGTATCTCTTTTTTTCTGACATTTACGTAATTAATCCTTTACATTATATTAAGCTAGTGTTATTTTTATTTTCAGAATAATTTAATAATGATTACATAGGGGGAACGTAATGGATTACTTATATCACCCATTTCCAGGTAAGAGAAATACCGTTTTTGCTAAAAAAGGTATGGTTGCAACGTCACAACCTTTAGCGGCACAGGCTGGTTTAGATATATTAAAAAAAGGTGGGAATGCCATTGATGCAGCTATTGCTACTGCTGCTGCATTAACTGTGGTGGAGCCAACCTCCAATGGAATCGGTGGAGATGCTTTTGCTTTAGTCTGGACAAAAGGAAAGCTTCATGGGTTGAATGCATCAGGTCCTGCACCACAATCTATTTCGGCTGAAAAGCTACGAGCACAAGGCCTAGAGAAGATGCCAGTGCATGGAGTAGTACCAATAACGGTGCCAGGAGTCCCTGCTGCATGGGCAGCCTTATCAGAAAGGTTTGGCAAATTACCGTTAAAAGAAGTACTAGAGCCTGCAATTCAATATGCGGAGGAGGGTTATCCTCTGTCCCCAATTTTAGGGAAGTATTGGAAGGTAGCATACAAAAAGTTTAAAGCGAGCTTTACGACAGAGGAATTCAACGCATGGTTTGAAACATTTGCTCCAGATGGTCGCCCTCCAGAAATAGGAGAGGTGTGGAAGTCTCCAGGCCATGCAAGCACGCTTCGTGCTATAGGAGAAACAAATGCAAAAGCTTTTTATGAAGGAGATCTTGCTGAACAAATAGATGGATTTATGAGAAAGCATGGGGGATATCTGTCTAAAAGTGACCTACAATCCTATCAGCCTCAGTGGGTAGACCCAATTTCTGTGAACTACCGTGGCTATGATGTTTGGGAGATTCCTCCAAACGGTCAGGGTATGGTCGCTTTGATGGCCCTTAATGTATTTAATAAGCTAGATAAGCCCGAGTGGCAAAGTGTTCATACGCTACATCAACAAATTGAATCGATGAAGCTAGCCTTTACGGATGGCCAGGCATTTATAACGGAGCCTGATGAAATGCCAGTAAGCGTTGAGCATTTATTGTCCGAGGAATATGCAGAAAAGCGTAAAGCGGTAATCCAAGACGAAGCTACAGATCCCGAACCTTATGAATTACCAAAAGGGGGAACTGTCTATTTGGCAACTGCTGATGAGGAAGGAAATATGGTTTCTTTTATACAAAGTAACTATATGGGCTTCGGTTCTGGTGTTGTCATTCCAGGCACAGGTATTGCATTGCAAAACAGAGGACATGATTTCTCTCTAGATGAATCACATCCTAATGTATTAAAGCCAGGAAAGAAAACTTACCATACGATTATTCCAGGCTTCTTAACGAAAGACGGAGAAGCCGTAGGGCCGTTCGGTGTGATGGGAGGCTACATGCAGCCCCAGGGACATTTCCAGGTTGTAACAAACACGGTAGATTATTTGTTAAATCCTCAAGCAACACTTGATATGCCTC
>NZ_JBAEAP010000622.1:0-5867 GCF_056205495.1 Psychrobacillus sp.
AGATTAGCACTTGCATTGCATCATTTGGGAGCAAAAGTTCTTCCCTCTGTTAGATCGGAGCTTCAACCCTACGAAGCTAGAAGCCCTGGGTATCAAATAGTAACCCTAGATAATGTTTTGGCCCAGCAAGGTGAGGACGCCTATCTGGTTAATACAATCCCTACCAAATGGTTAAATAATGAACATGCAGCCTCTTTCAATCGAGTTTTTGACCTCGCCTCCAATCCGGGCTGTCTCTTGGATAACGAAAATAACATCCCTCTGAATTACAGTCTCTCCACCAGCTTGCCAGGTATGTACTTTCCGCAAGATGCAGGACAATTACTTGCCAGGTCTGTTTTGAAGCATCTTGCTTTTTAGAGGAGGAAAAATAGTGTTAGAAGGTCTACGTATTGGTCTAGGAATCACCGCTTCTCATTGTACGTATGAGGAAGTGATACCAATGATTAAGCAATTTACGGATGTTGGTGCGACAGTTGTGCCAATCATCACTTTTTCAGTTTTAACAGCTGCTACTCGTTTCGGTACAGGAGAAGAGTGGGTAGAAAAAATAGAGGCAGCTAGTGGCAATAAGGTAGTTTCCAAGATAGTAGAGGCAGAGCCTTTTGGTCCTACTAATCCACTAGACTGTATGGTTATTGCACCAATGACGGGTAACTCCATAAGTAAGTTAGCTAATGCACAAACAGACTCACCTGTATTAATGGCTGCAAAGGCCACCTTGCGTAATGGTAAGCCTGTGGTGCTAGGTATATCCACAAACGATGCATTAGGCTTAAATGGAACGAATATTATGAAGCTGCTCACTACAAAAAATATTTATTTTATCCCCTTTGGTCAAGACAATCCATATAAAAAACCTAATTCTTTAATTGCAGATTTCACAAAAATTGTACCTACTGTTGAACACGCAATAAATGCAAAGCAAATTCAGCCTTTACTCATTGCCTATCAATTATAAATATTAAAAATAGTGTATTATTATTTAATTTATGATACAATATCGCCAATATGTTTTGATTTTTGAGAGGAGAGCTTTGCATGTCAAAAAATTATACAACAGCTATTGTAGGAGCTACAGGTGCTGTAGGTCAAAAAATTATAGAGCAACTAGTTAAGAGAAGCTTTCCTTTTTCTACCTTGAAGTTATTAGCTTCCAAAAGGTCTGCAGGAAAACAGATTGATATTGACGGAAAAATTTATACAATAGAAGAAGCTACACCAGAAGCTTTCGAAGGTGTTGATATAGCATTTTTTTCTGCGGGGGGCTCTATTTCAAAAGCATTGGCTAAGGAAGCTAGTAAGAGAGGCGCTATAGTAATAGATAATACGAGCGCATTTCGAATGGATCCGGATGTTCCGCTAGTAGTACCAGAAGTAAATAAATATGCTTTAAATGAGCAGCAAGGGATTATTGCTAATCCTAATTGTTCTACTATTCAGATGGTTGTTGCATTAGAACCAATTCGTAAGCATTATGGGCTATCAAAGGTCATCGTTTCGACTTATCAAGCAGTATCAGGAGCTGGGGCTGCAGCTATTCAAGAATTGACAGCTCAAAGTGAGAGAATAATAGAAAGACAACCAAATCCTGAAGTTTTACCTGTAAAAAGTGCGGAGAAGCATTATCCAATTGCAGGTAACGTAATTCCTCAAATTGATGTCTTTAATGAAGATGGTTTTACATTTGAAGAGCACAAAATGATGAATGAAACAAAAAAAATTATGTCTCTTCCGGAACTTTCGATTGCCGCTACCTGTGTAAGGGTGCCTGTTGTAACAGGACACTCTGAATCGGTGTATATAGAGGTAGATAAAGAGAACGTATCCGTTTCTGATATTAAACAATTGTTATCTGAAGCAGAGGGAATTGTTCTTCAAGATAATCCGAATGAGCAACAATACCCGATGCCTTATTTCTCAGAAGATGAAGATGCAGTTTTCGTTGGACGTATTAGAAAAGATCCTTCTAACGAGTATGGTTTCCATATGTGGATTGTTTCTGACAACCTATTAAAAGGTGCTGCTCTAAACTCCATTCAAATTGCTGAAGCATTAATCGAAGAAAAAATATTGTAAGCAAGAATAGTTTTTAGCTTGTCTAAGAGGTCGCTTGTTTGTTGGGAGAGCGGATAAGGCTCCACCCATCGATTACAAGTGGTTGTGGTGTCCTAGCTTCTCTTAACCCTACTTGTGGCACCACTTGCCTTTAATAATAATGAAATTTACTCCATTAAATATATTTTGATTTTTAGAGAGAGTTTTTTCTCTATTCATTTGGAAAAGCCAGCAGCCTTGCCCCTCGGGGTCAAATGGGAAAATACTGCGGTGGCTGAGGACCTGCCTCCTTGCATTTCCCCATTTGCCTGTCGGGACAGAAATAGGCGCCTGCGCTTTCATATTGTCTAGCTCCGGCGCCTTGCCCCTCGGGGTCAAATGAAAAAATACTACGGTGGCGGAAGAACTGCCTCCTCGCATTTCTCCATTTGCCTGTCGGGGCAGACATAGGCGCCTGCTCTTTTCTAATAATAGAGAAAAAATATATAAGAGGTGTGGTTGAATGAATATAGGAAATGTTTCTACAGCAATGGTTACCCCGTTTAGTTCAGACGGTTCTATTGACTATCATAATACTGAAATACTTATAGAGCACTTGCTTTCGAATGGAACTGATTCTCTTGTAGTTAGTGGTACGACTGGGGAATCTCCGACATTATCAACAAATGAGAAATTAGAACTTATACAATTTGTAGTGGAAAAGGTTAATAAAAGAGTTCCAATCATTGCTGGTACTGGCAGCAATAATACAGCTGCATCCATTGAGCTTTCGCAAAAGGCAGAAGCGCTCGGAGTAGATGCTTTGATGATAGTAACTCCTTATTACAATAAGCCTAATCAACGAGGAATGATTGCCCATTTTGAGGCAATTGCTTCAGCTACTACTCTTCCTATTGTTGTTTATAATATCCCTGGGCGATCAGTAGTCAATTTGGAGCCAGAGTCGATTATTTCCCTTAGTAAGATACCATCCATTCAAATTGTAAAAGAAGCTAGCGGCAGCCTGGATCAGATGACCAAAATCTTAGCTGAAACAAATGAGGATTTCCTTGTGTACAGCGGGGACGACGGCTTAACCTTACCTTTACTTTCAATTGGAGGGAAAGGGATTATTTCAGTCGCTTCTCATGTAATTGGTAACGAAATGCAGGAAATGATACAGCTGTTTCATCAAGGGGAACATGCTAAAGCTGCTAAAATCCATCAACAAATATTGCCAGTCATTAAGGCGTTATTTCAACATCCGAATCCTGTAGTTGTAAAATATGCACTTTCTAAAATTGGCGTAGAGGTTGGCTCTTTGAGACTTCCTTTAGTTGAGATGAACAAGGAAGAGAAGCTAGATTATGATCGTGTCTGGGATAAATTTTTGGAAACGAAATAATGATATGAGAAGCTGGAGTTCTAACTTCAGCTTTTTTTATTTGTGTGAAACGGTGACGTCCGATATAATAAAAAATAGTGGATGTTGGTCGGGTTAACAATTAGGAGGAAAAGAATTGGTAAAAGCTAAAAATGAACTTATACGTATTATACCGCTCGGCGGAGTTGGTGAAATAGGAAAAGCAATGTACGTAGTAGAAATAGACGATGAAATATTTATAGTAGATAGTGGACTTATGTTCCCAGAAAACGAAATGTTAGGAATCGATATAGTTATTCCAGATATTACGTATTTAGAAGAAAACAAGGATCGTGTTAAAGGAATATTTTTGACGCATGGACATGAAGACGCAATTGGTTCTATTGCTTACTTACTGCAAAAGATTCAGGCGCCTGTATATGGATCTAAGCTGACGATTGCTTTAGCAAAAACGCATGTAAAGGCTATGCCAGTTAAACAACAAATAAAGTACTTTGAAGTTACAAACAAAAGTCGTATGAACTTCCAAAACACACACGTAACTTTCTTTCATACCACACACAGTATTCCAGACTCTTTAGGTATCGTATTCCATACATCTGAAGGTGCAATTGTGCATACTGGTGAATTTAAATTTGATCAGTCTGCTAGAGGGAAGTACCGTCCTGATATTGCTAAAATGGCTGGCCTGGGTGAAGAAGGCGTATTTATATTAATGTCTGATTCAACAGAAGCAGAAAGACCCGGACACACAACATCAGAGGCAGTAATCGAAAACCTATTATCTGAAACATTCCACGCTGCTAAAGGTCGTATTCTAGTATCTTTATATGCATCAAACTTTATAAGGAATCAACAAGTGCTAGACAAAGCAACGGAAACAGGAAAAAAAGTTGCTATTGCAGGCAAAAGCTTGGAAAATATCTTTGCAATAGGGTTAGACCTTGGTTACTTTACGGTAGCAGAGGACACAATCATACCTATAAAGGAAATCTCTAAGTATAACGATGAACAAATAGTAATCATTGTATCTGGTAATCAAGGAGAACCTTTAGAAGCTTTAGAGAAAATGGTACGTAAGCATCATAAAGATATTAAGATTAAAGATACTGATACCGTGTTAATAACATTTACACCATCACCAGGTATGGAGGTTGGCGTATTTAATACGATGAACCTGATTGCCAAGGCTGGTGCCAAAGTGTTGACTTCAAGTAAAAATGTCCATGTATCAGGACATGGAAGTCAAGAAGATTTAAAAATGATGTTAAACTTAACAAAGCCTAAATACTTTATCCCAATTCAAGGGGAATATCGTATGCTTATTGCTCACTCTAAGTTAGCCCAAGATATCGGGATGTCTAAGTCAGAAATCTTTATTGCAGATAAAGGAGACATCGTGGAATACAAAAATGGGAAGATAAGAATGAGTGGAAGAGTACAAGCAGGTAACGTCCTAATCGATGGTATTGGTGTAGGGGACGTAGGGAATATTGTTTTAAGAGATCGTAAGCTTTTATCTCAAGATGGAATATTCATTGTAGTAATTACCCTTAACCGTGCGCAAAAGAAAATAGCGTCAGGACCTGAGATTCTTTCTAGAGGATTTGTATATGTAAGAGAATCCGAAGAGTTGATGGACGAGTCAGCTAAACTAGTAAGAACAATTGTTGAAAAATATGTGAATAAAGAAACGTTTCAATGCACAAACATTAAACAAGAAATCCGTGATACGCTAAATTCATATTTATTCCAACAAACGAAGAGACGTCCGATGATTATTCCAATTATCATGGAATATTGATATCTAAAAATCAGGATTTCCTTTCCCCAGTGGAAGGAAATCTTTTTTATCTTTTTAAGCTGTTATATTTTACCTGTTAGGGACATCCTAATAGAGAATACTTAATGCAAAGCAGGTGATATTCTTGGCGAAGAAGAAAAGTAAGAAAAAAGTAAATAAAAGTAAAAGTAAAAAGAAACCCCTTCATCCTTTAATGTTTGAAATTATAGGGCTTCTCATTTTGGGAATCGCAGTTATTTCTTTCTTTGAATATGGCTTGGTTGGAGAGGTATTCGCTTATATTGGGTATTTTTTATTTGGAAATTGGCATATTGCTATTCCATTTATGTTCGTTATTTATGCTCTTATTATAATGATCAAACAATCCTTTCCACCGTGGAATCATCGCTTGTTATTAAGTGGAGCCTTTATTTTAAGCAGCTTACTAATATTTAGTCATTTAGCACTTTTTGAGCAACTGTTTGAGGGCAAGGCACTGATGACGAACTCTGTCCTAAGGGAAAGCTACAGGGTCTTAGTAGAAAGTGGAGGTATTACGAATAGAAGTAGTTCTCTAGGTGGAGGTATGATTGGGGCTATTCTGTTTGCCTCATTCCATGTGTTGTTTGACTCTGCTGGTGCAAAAGTTATTAGCTGGCTACT
>NZ_JBAEAP010000623.1:0-1765 GCF_056205495.1 Psychrobacillus sp.
TTGGAAATGAGCTTTTCATTCGCTTCCACAAACATCTTGTATTTTCGTTCATAGTCCTCAATGTATGGTACTGACTCCTCAGATTTCAATCCTTTTTTAAGGTCTTCCATCAGCTTCTTTTCATCCTCCAAATGAACACGCACGTTCTTTCTAGAAGCATCTGTTTTCGTCAATAGAAAATCATAAAGGTTTTCTGTAGTCTCATTTTGAGCCATCTTAATGTCCTGGATAATTCTCACGTTAACACTATCAACCTCTAGGATTTCCCTATATTGACTTGTGGTAGTTTGCGATGCTAGGCTGCTAAAGTAAGAAATAACAACCATCACTAGGATAATTGCAGAGAAGCCCAACCACATTTTTTTTGTAATGGTCCACTTCATAATCATTCTCCTGTCTTAATTACTTTTGAACAAATCGATTAAAGGATACAAAGTGCTCATTCCAGTACACATTATCGAGCTTTGTAATTTCTACTCCCTTAGATCCTGCATGGATGAATTGATTGTCCCCTAAAAAGATTCCCATATGAGAGATTCCTTCTTTATATGTATTTTGAAAAAACACCAAATCCCCAGGGACCGGGTTAGTCACCACAACACTATCCAAATAATAAGACTCACTGCTCTTACGTTCCATTTTCACACCAGCCTGATTATGTAGGAAGTAAATAAACCCACTGCAATCAAACCCAGCCATCGTATTTCCCGCATACAAATAAGGAATACCTTCCAAACGTTTAGCAAAATCAATGATTAGTGGGTAATAGGCATGTCCTTCACCTGAAATAATTGGTGCTGGAGCTGGTGTCGCTACTGGAGCAGCTACCGTTTGAACAGGCTTCGTCACAACGGGTGCCGCCTTAGCTGGGACAACCTTTGTGGCACTTTTAACGGTGGCCGGTTTTTGTACAACAAGCTTTTGCTTAATATAAATATTATCCTTCGTCAGCTTGTTCCAAGTACGTAAATCAGCTACCGTTACTTTATGTAATTTAGCAATCTTTGTAAGGCTATCTCCCTTTTTCACCTCATACAGCGTACTTGCACTTGCATTTTCTGTAATAAAAAACAGCATAAAAGCTATAATCAGCACTTTCTTTCTCATACTTTAAACCCCCTTTCTGTTTATATCGGTAAAACTTTCATAACATCCACAACTTTCAACAAAATATTACCTGGGAAATAAACACTCGTAAGTTATCAGAAAATATGGCATAATCATAAATGAATAACCATTCATTTAGACGAAGGGGATATGACTATGAATGAAACATGGGCACAAATCGAAAACACAATGAACAACAATCCAGCACCAATCCAAAACCAAAACGTCCGCTACGAATTCCACCTATCCGGCGACGAGCCATCCGTTAAACAATTAGTCATCGCAGACGGTAGAGCATTTGTAACAGACGACACTTCTACTAAGGCTGATTGCACATTAAAATTAAGCTCAAAGGATTTTGTGAAACTAATTAATGGGGATCTAAATAGCACTAGCGCGTTTATGTTTGGGAAACTGAAGGTGGATGGGAGTATTGGTCTAGCATTGAAGCTGGAGGGGTTGTTGAAGGAATATCAATTTTAAATTAATGATTATAGCATAATTACTAATTTATCGTAATCGAGTATATACTATTTAAAAGCTTGTGAGGGGTTCTAACCCCTCACAAGCTTTTAATTATCAATCCTTTAATGCAGAAAAGTTGGTATTCTTCTTTAAACAACAGTATTTATTAAAATTCAAATAAACCAATTTTATA
>NZ_JBAEAP010000624.1:0-1729 GCF_056205495.1 Psychrobacillus sp.
TGTCTTTTTAATAATATGATCACATACATAGCTAAGAAAGTGATTATCAATAAAACGTATTAATCTTATTCTAAGATTGTGTGTGCAATATAATTAATAAATTGCGGTTCCATCTTGAGTTCCTCACAGGTTAGATATTAAGAAATTATAATTATATAAAAAGGAATAACTAGTTCAGAAGATAAATATAAATACAAGAAAACGGTTACATAATAAAAGGATTTTTGAATAATGTTTCGACTGAGAAATATAGGTTTTTAAAAGTTTAAAAATAATAATAGAGGGGGAAAAACATGTTTACCTTTTTAATTTCAATAGTGATCCTTGTAATTGCTTATTTTACGTACGGGAAGTTTATTGAAAAAATATTTGGTCCCAAAGCAGACAGAATGACACCCGCCTATGCTAATCAAGACGGGGTAGATTATGTACCAATGAGCAAGAATAAGAACGCTTTGATACAATTACTAAATATAGCCGGGACAGGACCAATCTTCGGACCGATCATGGGAGCTTTATATGGGCCTGTTGCCTTTATCTGGATTGTCGTGGGAGCTATTTTTGCTGGAGCAGTACATGATTATTTAACAGGCATGATTTCCATTCGGAACCGTGGAGCACATATTCCTGAACTTGCTGGGAAATTCCTAGGGAAGTTTTCCAAACACTTAGTTAATGTTTTTGCACTATTATTGTTATTACTAGTTGGGACTGTGTTTGTTACTACACCAGCTTCCTTATTTAGCGCACTCCTGGATAATAGAATAGCATTAGGTTATATTATTGCAGCTATCTTTATTTATTATTTCTTATCTACTATTTTACCAATTGACAAAATCATTGGTCGCTTTTACCCAATCTTTGGTGCAGTTTTATTAATCGGGACACTTGGAGTTGGCGGAGCATTAATGTTCTCTGATTATACAATTCCTGAATTGACTTTAACGAATATGCACCCAGCAGGGCTGCCTATATTCCCAATCCTATTCTTAACGATTACTTGTGGAGCTTTATCTGGCTTTCACGCAACACAATCCCCGATTATCTCGAGGACTACTCAAAATGAAAGTCAGGGACGATACATTTTTTACGGAATGATGATTACCGAAGCAGTTATCGCAATGATCTGGGCTGCTGCTGCAATGAGCATGTTCGATGGGCAAGGATTACAAGGATTAATCAATGAGGGTACCGCTTCTTTAGTAGTTAAAGAGGTATCTATGACCTTGCTAGGAGCAGTAGGTGGAACAATCGCTGTATTAGGTGTAATTGTACTACCGATCACATCAGGAGACACAGCATTCCGGGCAGCACGTTCGATTATTGCTGATTATTTAAATATCAATCAAGCAAAATTAACTAAACGGCTTGCAATAGCTATACCATTGTTTGCAATTTCATTCCTATTAACTAAAATAGATTTTAATATTTTATGGAGATATTTCTCTTTTGCAAACCAAGGGACATCTGCACTAGCTTTATGGATAGCTACGATGTATTTAATGGTAAAAGGAAAAAATTACTACGTCAGCTTAATTCCTGCACTGTTTATTACCGATATGATAGTAGTCTATATACTAAATGACGCAAAGCTTGGGTTTGGATTAGCTTACGGAACAGCACATATTGGTGCTCTAATCTTTACTCTGATTATTACTATACTCTTCTTTATGAAGGCGAAGAAAAATAAAAAAGAAGGCTTACAGGTCGATTTAGAGGAAACAAAGGT
>NZ_JBAEAP010000625.1:0-7412 GCF_056205495.1 Psychrobacillus sp.
ATTAATCTCCTCCACCACAACTTGAGCAGGAACTATCTGAAGAGCAAGAACCACATGAGCTGGCCGATCCACATCTTGTGCAATTCGATAAATTGTCGCCATTGCTTATTTTCATGAAACTTGAAAATTCATCATAATGGAAATAAGAAACCGACAAGAAAGGAAGGAGCATTGCGTTGTAATTTTGATATGTTCTTCCTTGTTTCAGCTTTTCATGAATAATCTTTTTCTCGTAATCTCTTACACCATTTACTGTATTTTTCATCGAAGTAATAAGGGCAAGAACAGTCTTCATATATTTCGTCTCACGTTTAAAGTAAATATCGATTAGTTCATTCTCTGGTAAATTTTTAAAATCTTCCATAACCGTTGGATGAACAGGGTTTTTGAAAAACCCCTTGTACAGGTTGATATTCTCACTTCTTATAAAAAATAGCTCTGCATACACCCAATCAAAAAAGCCACGTAAATCAGGATCGGGTTCTATCTTTACATTTGGACTATGATGTAGCTTTGCACCTAAATAATTTATCGAAAAATTTTCATACTCACGGGTAAACATAAGCATCTCATGCCACAATTCATCAACTTTCTCACTAAACATTGGAGACTCTTTTAATAGAGACGCCATAATAAAATAGCGTTTCAAATCTAGGAGGCGCCACTCATACTCATTTTCTTTTAATCTATTATTATTCCTTACCCTCACTTCTACATTTTCCATAAAACTTTTAGTAAGGGATTGCTCCAGTGTATCATTTAGCTTTTTTAGCCCTTTAATTTGCTTTATTTCTGTTGTTTTTGGAGATAAACCAAACTTATATGGGGTGTTCTTGCGCACAAAAAGACTAAAACAAATAAAAACTATAAGTAGCAACACGATCCATTCCATAAAATGCTCCCCCTATTAGTAGCTTTTAGTATTAGAAAATCCACGTAATATCATGAGCTATTAATTATTGCGATTTTTTTCTCCCCACTCACATAACTGTTCCGAAACAGGTAATAGAGTATCTGCTTTAGGTGTTAAACTATACTCTACTTTAGGAGGTATTTGTGGGTACTCTTTCCGTAAAACCAAGCCATCTGCTTCTAGCTCTTTAACATGGGAACTCAATGTTTTAAAGGTAATAGTACCTATCTGTCTTTTCATATCATTAAACCGAACGGGTTGATTTTCAGCAAGCAGATAAAGAATTAGCATTTTCCATTTTCCGCCCACTACCGACAATGCATACCCAAAAGATGTATCTTGAATATTCCCCTTGTCTTTATATTCCTCCATACTCATATTGACACTATCCTTTCTGATAGTAACTACCAAAAATGTGCGTACTATTTTTTTCTTTTTATTCATTTTATACTTACTTTACTTTGAAATAAAGGAGAGAAAATAATGAATAATGTTAAAACTTACAATCACAAGCTTTGGGACCATGGAATTACTCAAGGCTACAGCGTCAACAACACCATTTACATTTCAGGACAATTTTCACACAATCAAGAGGGAATGTTTGTTGGGGAGGGCAATATCGAGACTCAGACTCGTCAAACACTTGAAAATCTAGACTCTGTACTAAAGGGGTTTGGAGTTACCAAATCTAATCTCGCATATGTGGAGCTGTATCTAACGAACCCTCAAGCGCACTTCGGCCAAGCCATAGAAATGTTTAAGGAATACATCGGAGAACATCGTCCAGCCGGCAGTTGTATCGGCGTAACTTACTTGGCTTTCCCTGAGCAACTAATTGAGATCAGTGCTATTGCACACACCGATTAAGAAAGATTTCTAAACAATAGCAATCATCTCTTATCTGGAAAACTAGATATGTATAATTCCCACGCTAATTAAAGAAGGATATGTTAAAGGGTAGGATTGATTAGAATTTTTAGTCAAAATAAACCAATAAATTAACTAAGCTTTAAAGCAAATGAAATAATACGAATCAGTTTTAACGAAAGAACCTCAACCATTTATCTCCATAATTCACTATGATATACTGTATTTATTTCTTAGAGAAGGAGATATGAGATGTTAAAAACATTAAATATATACATTCGTCCGTTTATAGTTTCAGATGCGGAAGAACTGCTAGATTTAGAAATCAGGAATCGTGCATTTTTACAAAACTATTCCGTTGCTCTTCCAGAAAACTACTGGACTATAGAAACCCAAAGAGAATTAATTGAAAAAGGGGCACAAAATTCGAAAAAGGATTCCGGATATCAGTTTGGAATTTTTAAAGTAGATGGCGACGTATTAATAGGTTCTATCTCACTATTTCAAGTAGTCCGCGGACCTCGACAAAGCGCCCTTTTAGGCTATTCCTTGGATCAAGCGCATAATGGCAAAGGATATACCACTGAAGCTACTGGTCTTGTTATTAAATATGCTTTTGAGACACTCAACTTACACAGAATAGAAGCAGGAGTCATGCCAAATAATACAGGATCCATCAGAGTTTTAGAAAAAGTTGGTTTTCACCATGAAGGATTGGCAAAAAAAAGTGTTGAAATTAACGGACAGTGGGAAGACCATGAAATGTTTGCAATACTAAATCCTAAGCACTAACTTACCTTATGTGAAGCTCATTTTCCTAAAGGCAATTTCCCTTCTTTAAGAAAAAGGACCAGCCGTAATCGCTCGAAATTCACCATCAAAAACGTTAACCCCGAATTGGTCTACTTTTAAAAGCAGCCACTATTCGGGGTTTAGTTCAAATTGTATAGCCTTTAATCATTTAAATTCTTTCATGAATAAAAGCATTCTTTACTGTATTATTTTTCCGCAGAGAAAATGCTAAGACAGTAGTAGCTATAACTAAAATACCAATCACTGTCGTATCCTGAATGACACTGGATTCTCCGTTTCCTAAAAATTGAAGCAGATTATGAAGGCCATGAAACAAAATTAGAGGGTAAATGTTTCCTGTTTTAATAAATAGTTGTGCTAGCATGATTCCTATTAATAATGAATAGACCAATTGAAGTCCAGTCTGTCCTAAGCTTTGTCCAGATAACAAATTAAGCATGTGGGTAACAGAAAATAATATGCTCGAAGTAAGAATAGCTGGAAGCATACCTAATGGTAGTAATATTTTAATCATTATTCCTCTGTAAATACTTTCTTCCACAAAACCAACTAGAATAGCAAAACCAACAAAGAATATAATTGTTTCAAGAGGCTGGGAACTAAACCCTTGAAAGCATAATACAATTAAAATAAGGAGTAGAGGCAAATACGAATACCAGCTTTTTCTGATTAATACTCGTTTAAAACCAAAATAGGTCCATTTTCTTTTCCACGTAAAATAAATAATTAATACTAGTGCAGTTGGTATGAACGATATTAATATCGGAGAATTGTAACTTAATTGTTTAATTGTCGCAATCGCCCCCGCTATAAAAACAACTAATAAAAAACTAAATTCAATCAGAATGATACTTTTAATAGGGTGCTTTTTTGCATAACTTAATTTATTATCCACTAAACATCTTTCCTCCTAATATCATCTTCTAGACCATCCTGTACAGCACCAAAAATATTTTTATATAAAATTAAAGAAATTCCAATTCATTAATACGGCTACTAATAATATAATGAGCCATATTGTGAAAACTCGTATAAATTTATGGCTTTTTTTCAAATTTACTAATTTCCAATTAACTAAATCTAAAATGACAAGAATTACTGCTACAAAAAGAAGGAGCCAGTTTAAGTAAATGTGTAACTGAAGCGCATCTAAATAAAGCATCGAGGAGCTAACAATAGTACGAATAACAAGAACAATATTATTTATGACTAACAAGCTTCCAGTTAAATTTATAAACCAAAATAGTATTGTTTCTTTTGAGGGCTGCATATATTGCTTGCGATTTTTTAATGATTTTATTAGCCAAATGATAGGTGAGAAAATAAAATATAATACACTAATTAGTACTATGCCTAAACTAATTATTAGCCATGGCAGCTTTCGATCCCCTTCTAAAGGTAAATAATCAGCAACCTGACCATTGGTGAGCCGTTTTACCCCGTATTCGTCCACCTCAAAATAAGCTTTTGAAAGAATATATCCCACAATCGGATTCTCACTAGATGTAAGGGTATATAAATAAGGATCGATTTGAGTGTAGGTACCTTCCATTCCATAAAGGCTTATATTTATTTTATTTTTTGATATCGCTTCGACTTTCAAAGGTGGTAGAAAACCAAGAAACTCCGTGTATGTGCTACGTGATTGACGAGCAGCGACATACAACCCAGTTATTTCTTCTGAGCTTGGCAAATCAATTGTTAATGTTTGAGTTATGTCATCGGGTTTACCAAAAAGTAAATCTATGACTCCCGATGTCACATCCATTTCAGCTGAGGCATTTGTTAAAACAACTACACCAAAATGTTCCTCCGGTGCAATTACCATATTTGAACTAAAGGCAGCTGTATTTCCTCCATGGCCAACCCCTCTCACTTTACCATCATACTCCCAAAAACCATGTGCATTAGAAAGAACATCACCGTGTGGAGAATAGCTTTGTGTGAGCATTATATCGAGAGTGCCTTCCGTTGAAAAAAGTGGAGTGCTATTGGACTTCGTTGGCATTAGCGCGATAGCAAATCTCGCTAAATCCTCAGCTGTACCATTTACGGAACCAGCAGGGTAGAGTGGAACATATGACCAACTTCCTTCTGTAAATCCCTTATTTTCTTTTGGTATATAACCATTCGCTTTATTTTCAAGTTCTGTATAGTTCGCTAAAGTAGGATCACCTGATGTGGTGTGCATGGATAGTGGTAGAAAAATATGCTCCATCTCGTAATCTAAAAAAGTTTGCTCTGCAATTCGTTCAATGACGTAACCCGCTAGAGCAGTCGCATAATTTGAATATGCCATTGTACTACCTGGTTCATATATCTGCTTCGGTTGGCCATTGATTAAAACTTCTTTTAAAGAATCTATATTCTCTGGGGTAGACATGATTAGATCAAAGTAATAATCCTCAAAACCAGCTGTATGACTCATGATTTGATTCATTGTAATAGGCTTTTCATATGTTAACTTGGAGACAAAATCTTGAGGAAGGTATGTTGTAATATCTGCATTTAAGTCTAATTTTCCTTGTTCAACTAGTTGCATTGCAGCTGTCCATACAAACAATTTGCTAATAGAACCATATTCGAAAACCGTTTTTTGTGGATTTACTAATATCTCTTTTTCAATGTTCGCGTATCCGTATCCTTTAGAAAACACAATTTCTCCATCTTTTACAACTACAATGGAAGCACCAGGTGTTGAATGGCCAATGTGATTTAAGACAAAGCCATCGATTTCCTCCTCTAACTTATTTAATGGAATACCTGATGGTGTATATCCATTTTCCGCCCTGTAAACGGAACTGAATGAAAGACAAGTACTAACTAAAATGAGTAATATAAGAATTCGTTTAATCATCTTTTTAACTCCTTTTTTATTCATAGTTCATAGCAGTAAGGCTTTGCTCCGTCTGTGCAAGGTTCAAGCTCGTTTCCGCAAGGTTTTAGCTCATCTCCGCAAGGTTCTCTCGCTTTTCTAAAAAAACTAGCATTTATCCGCAGTCCTCTCCACTAACCCATGCTAAAATAATTACCAAATGGTTGATGATCCTCTCTTTCCCCCTCCTATTTTTCACGTACATAGCAATGTTCTAATAAATAATAAGGGTTCTAAAATTTTTACTAGAACTGACTTGGACGATTTTGGGATGATTACACTCCCTTACCGCCTCCCTACTGTATTATTTATACTAAACTTCATAAATATCTTTTGTCTTACTTATTTCTTACAAAAACCTTAAGAGTTAAATTAATTGAAAATAACCTACTATTGAGGCCGTTATTCATTCGAAAAGTTTGAGGTAATAATTATGATCTGGATAATAAATTACATTTTTGTATTATTTGGTAGCTTCTTTCTTAATTTAATATTTCCTTAAGATTTTGTCTTACCTTTTCTTAAAGAATTTAATGTATAGTGGGTAAGAAGTAATTGAGTGAAGGGATAAATCATAATGAAAAAGTATTTAAATATATTTTACTGGGGTATATTATTTTTCTATCTATTTTTGTTAATTGACACCGTATTTTTAGGCAGAGATAGCTTTAGAAGTGTTAATTTCATTCCATTTCATTCTATAAAAAATTATATTATGACGGATAATGGAATTGGAGGAACAAGAATTGTAGATATGAATATTTGGGGAAATATTTTAATGTTCATCCCAGCAGGAATTTATCTGAGTCTTCATAGCAGTACTAAATCCGTTGCAAGGGTTTTATGTTCTATCTTCTTATTGAGCCTATTTATTGAAGTTGTTCAATATGTTTTTGCATTAGGAGCAACGGACATTGATGATATTATTTTAAATTTTATTGGTGGATTCCTTGGCATCATTATTTATAAAATTGCAGAGATATTTTTGAAAGAGGATAGTAAAATTAAGAACTTTATCTCTATATTATCAGTAATTGTTGGTCTGCCTATATTCGTCTTAACAATTATCGTAGTGATTGTAAATATCGATTAACTACGTTTTCCATTTTTTACTAAAAGCAATTCTCTTAAACAGTCCTTTTAGCATTCAGAAGGACTGTTTTTGCTATGCGACTATTATATATGTAGAAATAGACCTAAATTGTTCAAATATGATTATAAAAAAGAGTTAATATATAGATTTTAGCTAATCATATAGGTTATATTAGTTCAAGTGGATAAATAAGGAGCTATGAAATACGATGACTAAGAAATCACAAAAAACATTATGGGCTCAAGTAGTTAAAACAGGAATCATTAAGTCTAATCTTATTCCAATGATTGCTGGATTAATGCTTGCTTTATATACTTATGAGTACAGTTTTGTAGATAATATTTGGAATGTATTTTTTGCATTTTTAGGAACAGCAGCCGTTATTGCTGCCGCTGGTTCGTTTAATAACATTTATGATCGTGATATCGATGCTATTATGGCTCGTACGAAGGTACGTCCAACCGTAACAGGCGCTATATCGATTAAGAAAGTTTTAATAGTCGCGATTTTATTATTAGTAATTGGATTAATTTTATTATATTTAGCATCACCATTAGCAAGTTTACTTGGATTTTTGGGAGTATTTTTTTACGTAGTTCCTTATACAATGTGGACGAAACGCCATACGATTTGGAACACGGAAGTAGGAAGTATCTCAGGTGCAATGCCCCCTTTGATCGGTTGGGCAGCTGTCGCTCCTGATATTTGGCACCCAGCGTGTTGGGCATTATTTTTAATCATGGTCATATGGCAAATGCCTCACTTTTACGCGATCGCCATTCGAAAAAAGGATGATTATGCTGCTGCAAAAATTCCAATGCTTCCCGTTGTTAAAGCAGGAAGACGCACGT
>NZ_JBAEAP010000626.1:0-1624 GCF_056205495.1 Psychrobacillus sp.
AATCCATGATCCCACAATAGGATAATTAAATGTTTCGCCATTGATTGCTTTAATTATACCTATAATTGGGACAACAAAAGCCATTATAGCAAAAATTATTACTAATGGAATACCTATTATAATAAATATCAGTAGAAATGATATAAACAGTAGGACTGACATTACTAATTGAAAAAGTACTGCTTGAATAGATAACTTTTTAATCTCATGGTTATCTACTACTAAGTACAACACAAACGGTACTAAAAACGGTGCAAACCAAGTGCTTGCATGTAATAATACTTTTAGCCCTGTATTTTCCATGATATAACCTCCTTTTTCTTTAACTTATTATACGGATATACAGATAATTAGTTTCATTTTCTTTCATAGACAATATTTCCAGCTACTACTGTTTTACACACAGACACCCTCGTTAAGTTACTTTCCGTTAGCGGCTCATTAACTATTGTAAAATCTGCATCATAGCCAGATTCAATTTTTCCTCGAGAAAGCTCCTTACCTATTGCCTTTGCACTACCTATTGTAAAAAGACAAAGTGCTTCATACAAGGATAGTGACTGGGCAGGATTCCACACATTGTTTACTGCAGCATCCATGGCCAAAAACGGATCTGCATTTTCAATGGGCGAATCTGAACCGCCTGAGCATTCTAATCCAGCATCTATAAGAGTCTTCCAGGCATATGCCCACTCCATTCTTTCGCTTCCTAGTCGTTCTCTTACCCAAGGAAAATCAGAAGGAACAAATATTGGCTGGATATCTAACACTAGAGGAAGCTTCTGCATTCTCTCTATTAAATCTTTCCGTAAAACATTTACGTGAATGAGCCGATCCTTTTTCGGATTAGGTGGCGGATATTTTTCGATTACGTCTAATATAAGCTCTGTAGCCTTATCTCCAATTACATGTACAGCTATGTTTTCCTGATGATCTCGAGCTATTTTCACTAATTGCTCAAGTTTTTCTTCAGGATGAACAGCTACCCCTTGTGTTCCACTGGCATCAAAATAATCAGTAGACAATAGAGCTGTTCTTCCTCCCAATGAACCGTCTACAAAAATTTTCATCGCACCAAATTCTATGAATTCAGTAGGTACCTCTCCCTGCATTTGTTCAAAAACTAAATGATGTCTTAACAGGTGAATTTTAAAATTTCCTTCTACAGCATCATGGTATGCTTTTAATGGCACATTATATGGACCGTAATAGGACATATCCTCCGTATGCACACCTGTAAGCCCCTTTGAGAGTAAATCTTGGATACTTAAACGTATAACGTTTGCTAAGTAATCTGAGGTAACTGGTGGGATGTGAGAAGTGATTAGGTTCTGTGCCTCATCGTAAAATAGCCCGTTTAATCTACCATTATCGTCTCTTCCTATCATACCGCCAACAGGACTAGTAGTCTCTTCGGTTATCCCCGCAATTTCCATAGCTTTGGAGTTCGCTACAAGGACATGTCTACAAATTCTTTTTAATACGATTGGGCTTTCTTGTATAACGCCGTCTAGATCAGCACGGGTAATAGGGCGACTCTCTATTAAATTGTTATCGTTCCAGCCCTCTGTTACGTACCACTGACCAGGAACAACCTTTTTTCTTACCTCTGTCACTATGTCTT
>NZ_JBAEAP010000627.1:0-5364 GCF_056205495.1 Psychrobacillus sp.
GGGTACATAGCATATCTTTCCGTTTTAGGTAATTCTATTTCAGGTAGCGGGCTTATATATTCCTTATTGGTCACTATTTCGATTAAATCTCTTTGAACCAGTTTAATCTCCATAAACGCCCATTGTAGTACATCGCCCAGCTGAATAATTTGGTTAGTACTGCAACGTTTTCCGTTTAGATATAAGGGACATGCAAAATCCTTTTTGATAATCCAGCCATCATTGATTTTATTGAGAGAGAAATGACCAGTCTCCACTTCAGGGAACATAATATTCGTACGATGAAAGGTCGCTTGTTCCTCATGACTGTCGAATGACACTTCGTTTGTATAATCAATAAAATAAGTTTTTGTCTGAGCTGGTAAAGTAGATACGAACACTTTTAAGATCTTATCTCTCTGCTCAATTGCAAGACCACTTTCTTCAGTCAACACTCCCAATTCCTGTGCCCCGTCGTGAAGGACTAATTGATTTTCCTTATTTTCAATCCTTATTTCTCCAAAGAGAAAAGGGAAACTTTGGACGGTCACATCATGCTCTATAGCAGGGCCAATGGTTAGTGTTGTAAACTCTCTTTGTTTTATCTCTAATCGTTGATAATCTTCTCCATAAAATACCCATAGCTGTAACAACCTGAACACCCTCTTTCGAACCCTGATAGTTTAATAAAATAGTTCAATAATAAGTAAGTAGTTTCTAACATTAATTAGCTGCGTTTTCTTCAGCTGGTGGTGCAGCTGGTGTTTCCGGTGCAGCTGGTGGTGCTTCGGTTGCAGCTGGTGCTTCCGGAGTCGCTGATGCTGGTGTTTCTGCTGGTGCGGTTTCTGGTGCTGGTGCTGCCTCCGGTTTTGCTGTTTCATTTTTTGCTTCTTTTCCTTTTTCTATTTTCTGTGCTTCTTCCTCTGCCTCTTTTTCAGCTTCCTCAGCTTCTAGCATTAGCTTTTCAAATTCCTCTACCTCTTGGTCAATTTCATTCAGAAGAATTTGCATTTCTTCACCAGTAAGGTCTTTGTCTGCTTTAACTTCCTCGCGTCTTTTTAGTAGCCCAAAGGTAATTAGCTCTCCGTCTTCCATCGCTCTTGCAATGTCAACAGCATCTTCTGCCTCACCTCGACCTAGGTGAATCCAATATTTCAAGTACTCTGCATCTGTTTGAAGGGTTATATTAGATAACACATTTTTCTTTTGTTCTTCGTCTAATCTTTCATTAGTAACCGATGCGTACGCTAACTCATACAGAACAATGTAGGGCATCCCTTTTACAGAATAAGGTTCTAATAAGGTCACTACCTGACTATAATTTTGTCCTAGAAAGTATTCATGGCTAAGGGTGTAAGCTTCGTTCTTTGGCTTTTCATGTACAAAATAAATGATAGTAAATATAATTGCAGGAAGAATTAGAATGCCAAGTCCGATTGCTAAGTATTTAGTCCACTTCCATTTCTTTCTTGGTAGCTTGATATTGCCCATTTCTACGATTTCAAGCTGTTCCATTTTTTCTGTAATATAGTCCAATAGAGCTTGGCTATCCTTCATACCCATGATGGTAGCTCCAACTTCTTTGAGCTCTAATATTTCGGAGTACTTTAAGTACTCTTCAAAGGTGAATGAATTGTCTATGGCTGCTGCTACTACTGCTTTTGTTTCTAGCCAGAGCCTATCTTCATCTGTTTCATACGGAGGTAAACTTCCTAATACACCATAGTAAAGAAACATTGGATCCAAAGCCTTGCTAAAGATTATATTTTCCGGGCATACTATTAGGTTTAGTCGGGGATAAGGGTGAGAGTAAACCTTTTCTACAAGCTGATAACCTAGCATCCACCTAGACTTTTCTTCTTCTCGATGAATGTCTCTAAAACGCATGTGGTCTTTTGGGATCTCGGCTTGAACGATTAATTCGTCGTCAGTAATAACAATCTCCTTAGAGATCTTTGGGTTAACTTCTTTTAGGAAGATTATTTCCTCGGTACGCTTAAAAGCAACTCTTTCCTTTTGAAATACAAAGGTGGTTTTATTTGCTTCCTCATTAATTTCCGCACCCGTACGATTCTTCAAATATGTATAAGGTCTATCTTTTAGTTTGGTTTTTGTTTTACTCATATCTTTCTGTTTAGGGGCCATGTCCATTTCTCCTTCAAATGATTTCAATTCGATCGCCGGTCGTAATGCCGCATTCAGACATTGTTAAATGCCCAGGGAATAATTTATCCTTGTTTACCACGCGTATCCAATGACCCTCACGTTTTGGGTTGGAAATGGATGCAGCCTGCCACGCAATATCAATCATCTTTTTCATCGTGTAGTAATCAGATAGTCGGAGGTCAATAACTTTCCCGTTATACTTTGAAAGGTCAACTGTAATTTCTATATACAAAATGTAACACCTCTCCTAAAGAGTGTAAGCTTGCTTAAAATAGTTGAAAATGAAGGAAAAGCGCCTTCCAATATGGAATGACGCTCTATATATTACATCCTGAACAATACTCCAAGTTACCCTCTGATTTGGCTTGCAATTTGTTGATCTGCATCTTGTAGAGCTTGACCAGTGCGGCTTAACTGTACGCTAACTTCGCTTAATAGCTCACGCATATCATTGAAATGTGGCTTAAGTCTTTCATATTGTTCAGCAAAGGCTGCACTAGAAGCACCTTCCCACATAGATTGCAATTCACCGATCATACCGTCCAAACGACCGATTTGAGAAGCAACCTCACTTGACTCATGACTGTAACGTGATGCCATTGCATCCAACTCAGCTGGTGTTACGCGAATAATTCCTGACATTTCATACATCTCCCTTTTGTTTAGTATTTTGATGAATTTATAAAATAACTGTGAGAGCTAACTTCAAGATTATCTTGCCGTTCCTTCACAGATACTTCCAATGAACTTTACTTCTTTTACCAAATAGATTACAAATATTTTACAGAAAATATTTGCTAATGAATATTTTTTACTTTTTGTATACTTCTAACTATTTAATTCACTAAAAAAAACCATTTACTATAGCCATATCCCCCTAATTTGCAATCTCTAAACCTCTTAATTTATATTTTTTTTAGAGATTAAAAGGAGTTTAAGTCCATTGCCTAATATAATAAATAACATTCTCAAACTAAGTAGTCAAAGCATCCAAAAAAATCAAAAAATAACCTTAGAACTAAACGCTCATAGACTTTCGTCCCGTTAATTTAATATTTTAAATTTAATAATATATTTTTACTCTAGTTAATTTATTATTCAAACTAAAATATCAATAATTTATCATTCTTAACATAAACCAATTATTTTGACCCATCTTTTGTAACATAGCATCTATCAAATATCTTAGTTCGAAGATACTTGAACTCATAATAACTTCCATCAAAATTTTCTTCCAACTCTCCATTCCATTACAAAAACATTACAGAAAACATTAAAAACCATATTATAAATACCATTTTTTTTAGATATGTTACAGGTGCCTGGCACCTGTAACATATCTAAAATCTGTAACATACGAGGCACCCGTAACATTTCGTACAAATAAATATAAAAATAACAACCAAAATAAATAAAATATAACAAGGTGGAATGGTCCAGAAGGATTTATATATTTTCTTGTTGAATACATTGTTATCCGACACTCAGCGAGTAGAAAGTTTTTTCACAAAAGGGGAATACGGTATGAACGTTTACTGTAAAGGTGTTTTTAAAGAGATGGATTTGGCGGTTAACTCTATTATCAAGTTGATAGAGACTTTGAGCGATGAAGATTTGAATATTAAGCCAACCGAAGGAAAATGGTCGATTGGAGAGTTACTATCGCATATGTCAGTTATATGTAAAGCTGACTATCTGATTGGAGCGGGAGCTTCGGAGGAGGAGATGGACCGTTTCTATGAGGAAGCGGAGCCAGAAATGAATCGGAAGGCAATAGCTGTTGCTCTAATTAACAATTACAATTATCTAGTAAACGGCATAGCAGGATTACGAGAAGAGGAGCTCCTACTGGAAACGGCTTCATTTTTTGGAGTAGTTCATTCACGTTATGAATGGCTATTAGATACTCAAGCTCACCTGTTTCATCACCGTGGGCAGTTGCACGCAATGATTGTTCATGTTCTAAAGAAAGAACCGAACATCCAATTGTTTGAGTAAGCTCAAAATAGGTATTTTATGGTTTGGCGCATGGACCGTATACCAAAGGTATATTGGATAAAAGTCATCTTGATAAGTACCACTGGATCGATACTAGGTCTCCCTATTGTCGAATAAAGGTTTTCAACCAATGGATAGATAAAGGAAAAATCAATTGCCGCATCTAACTTATGAACAAGATGGTCTTGTGGTACCAACTGTTCAATAGTCCCTTTGATTGGAGCGAAGAACGGCGACTCCAGCGGGAACAGCGCGAGCTGGAGACCCTGGACTGTGCGCAGCGAGGGAAGCGGCTGAAGCCGTGCCCGCGGAAAGCGTCCGTTCGTAGCGGAAATCAACTCTTCCTCGCGTTACTTCGATTTTAAAAGAAAAAAGACTGTAGGCAAACTCCATATTTATTAGAGGATGTCTACAGTCTGGGCGGAGAGTTGTAAATAACTCTCCGCCTTTTTATCCGTGAAATATACACGGTGAATTTACGTTTTGCACATAAAAAAACCACAATCCATGGTGGATGTGGTTTTGTATTTTAATACGTATAGAAGCCTCTGCCTGTTTTTCTGCCTAGCTTGCCGGCTCTAACATATTTTCTTAAGAGTGGTGCAACTCGATACTTAGTGTCTCCAGTTTCTTCAAATAATGTCTCTGCTACTGATAAAAGTGTGTCCAATCCGATAAGATCCGCTAGGGCTAGTGGACCAATTGGTTGGTTTGTTCCTAGCACCATCCCTTTATCTATATCTTCAGCGGAAGCGATGCCTTCTCCTAGAACAAAGATAGCTTCATTGATCATTGGAACTAATATACGATTTACGACGAATAACGGAGCATCTAATATAGTAATGCTTTCTTTTCCGCTGTCTTCTACTAGTTTTTTTACGGTATCATATGTTTCATCACTAGTTTCAGAGCCTTTTATGATTTCTACTAATTTCATGACTGGCACAGGATTAAAGAAGTGCATCCCTATGACACGGTCAGGTCTCCCAGTTGCTGATCCTATTTCCGTAATACTTAAACCAGAGGTATTTGAAGCTAAAATAGTTTTTGGATCACAAATTGCATCCAATTCAGCAAAGGCTCTTTTCTTAATATCACGATTTTCTAATATAGCCTCTATTACTATATCAAGTCCTGCTAGTTTGGTATTAACAGTAGTGAACGTAATTCTGCTTAGTACCCGCCCGATCTCACTAAACTCTTTATAATACTTTATATAAA
>NZ_JBAEAP010000628.1:0-2551 GCF_056205495.1 Psychrobacillus sp.
CTAAAAAGTCGATAAATTTACGAACCATACTGATTGGTTTAGCTATACAGATTGCTTTTGCATTTATGGTATTGAAGTGGGATTTGGGACGCTGGGCATTACTAGGGCTTTCCAAAGCAGTTCAAAATTTAACTGGGTATGCCAATGAGGGGATATCTTTCTTGTTTGGCTCATTGTCTGATGTGGAAGAGTTTGGGAGCATCTTTGTTATACAGGTGTTAACTATCATCATTTTCTTCTCAGCTTTAATTTCAGTTTTGTATTACTTGGGCATCATGCAGTTCTTTATAAAGATTATTGGAGGAGGACTTTCCAAGCTTTTAGGAACTAGTAGGGCAGAGTCTGTATCTGCTGCAGCAAACATTTTTGTGGGGCAAACAGAGGCTCCTCTAGTTGTTCGCCCCTTTATTGCAAAGATGACAAACTCAGAGCTTTTTGCTGTGATGACAGGCGGACTTGCATCGGTTTCAGGATCCATTTTAGTAGGATATTCTTTGTTAGGGGTGCCACTGGAATATTTGCTTGCCGCTAGCTTCATGGCTGCGCCAGCAGGTTTGATCATGGCTAAGCTAATGTTTCCTGAGACGGAGACTGTGGAAGACACCGATTTCAAGATGGAAAAAGATGATTCAAACGTCAATGTAATTGATGCTGCTGCAAGAGGTGCCGCAGACGGGATGAAGCTTGCAGTCAATGTAGGAGCTATGTTATTGGCATTCATCGCCTTAATTGCTCTTTTGAATGGTTTAATTGGAGGGATTGGAGGACTCTTTGGCTATGGTGAGATAACGATAGAAGGGATATTAGGCTTCATATTCTCTCCATTGGCTTTTGCAATAGGAGTACCTTGGTCAGAAGCAGTAGCGGCGGGATCCTTCATTGGTCAAAAGCTAGTTTTGAATGAATTTGTTGCTTATAAGGCTTTTACCGATGATATGGGGAACCTTTCTGCTAAAACCAATCTTGTCGTAAGTTTTGCTCTATGTGGTTTTGCAAATTTAAGCTCAATGGCAATATTATTAGGTGGATTAGGTTCCCTAGCTCCAAACCGGAGACCAGACATTGCGAGATTAGGGTTTAAGGCGGTTATTGCAGGAGCGCTTGCATCATTACTTAGTGCTGCAATAGCAGGAATGTTTTTATAAACATTGATCTTCATAAAAGATTAAACGAGAATACTTTCTGTCTATTTAATTGTAGCAACAGGCTCTGGAGAAAAGTGTGAGGCAGATATGACATCACTAAACGTCCATCCAAAAAATAAATATTATTTGTCGAATAATGAATTTACTACAACCTCCTATGGAACTAGTCATAGGAGGTTTTCCTTTTAGGAAATAAAATAGTAGCGCTATAAAGACTTTGGATTTCAACATTTTCATACATTTAACGACAAAATATTAGGAATAAAGTCGCATAAAATTCGTTGACAAAGTTATTGTTTGTAAAGTAATATTCAACAAAAGCTTACTTGTAAACGCTTAACTAAAAGGGGGTATCCATATTGGATCCTATATTAGAAATAAAAAATGTCTCTTTACAATTTGGAGGGGTAAAGGCACTAGAAGATGTCAGCTACCATATTAATAAGGGTGAGATTTTTTCGTTAATAGGTCCAAATGGAGCTGGAAAAACTAGTATGCTGAATTGTATTAGTGGTCTCTATCAGCCGACTGGTGGCTCCATTTTGTATAAAGGTCATGAAATTATAAATATGAAACCTTATAATCGCACAGGTTTAGGTATCGCTCGTGCATTCCAAAATATAGCGTTATTTGCCCATATGTCTGTGCTAGATAACCTAAAGCTTGGAAGACATACATTGATGAATTCCGGACCGATCAGCGGAGGAATGTACGTTGGAAAGGCTGCAAAAGAAGAAATTGCGCACAGACAGAAGGTAGAAGAAGTAATTGAATTTTTAGAGCTTCAAGATATCCGTCATACTCCTGTCGGTACGCTGCCTTACGGTTTACAGAAGAGAGTCGAGGTGGGAAGGGCACTTGCGTTAAATCCTGACCTTATCTTATTGGATGAACCAATGGCTGGGATGAACAAAGCGGAAAAAGATGAAATGTCACATTTTATAGTAGAGATGCATGAAACGATGAATATGACGGTAGTCTTAATCGAGCACGACTTAGGGGTTGTCATGAATTTATCGGAACATATAGCTGTATTAGATTTTGGTAGACTTATTGGTTTTGGAACCCCAGCAGAAATTCAAGAAAATCCAGCTGTGATAAAGGCCTATATTGGGGAAGAAGCCGTTATTTAGGAAGGGGAAATTAATATGGATCACAAAACATTACCCACTCTTTTAGCGGAAAGGTCTGCTAATCATGAGCAAGAGGTTGCTCTCAGGCAAAAACAGCTAGGAATTTGGCATGAGGTTACTTGGGGGGAATACAGTAAAAAAGTAAATCAATTATCTATTGTATTATCTGAATATTTTGATTTTTATAAAGGGGAAAGGCTAGCAATTATAGCTGATAATCGGCAAGAGTGGGTTTATACCCAACTTGCTGCACAAAGTTTAGGCGGTATAACG
>NZ_JBAEAP010000629.1:0-2291 GCF_056205495.1 Psychrobacillus sp.
CACCTTGAAGCTGAGTAGAAACATCGGTACCAAAGGTTGTTCCCATCAGTTCCAATTGCTTTGTTAAATTATATCCACCAACCGTAACGTTTACTTGTCCATTATGCATTGTTTCTGGATTAGTAGTGTTACCAACAGCAATTCCTAATCTTGCAGTAGCAGGAGTTCCCATCGTCCCACGGTTAGGACCTGAGTTTCCTGTAGCAATTACAGAAATAGTCCCTGCCATCATTGCATTATTAATTGCAAAAGATCCACTATCTGTTTCAGTGTTAGCTCCCCCACCAAGAGAAAGGTTAATAACATCCATTTTTTCTACTACCGCAGTATCAATAGCTTTAATGATACCTGAAGTAGATCCACTTCCGTAAGCACCTAGCACTCGGTAAGCGTACAGGTCTACTTTGGGAGCAATTCCCTTAATGCCAAACTCATTAGCCCCAATTGCTGCGATTGTCCCAGCAACATGTGTACCATGAGATGTATAGAATGAGCTTCCATTTGCATTAAATTCAGGAGTTCCAGCAGGACGTTCAGAAGGTAAAGTTTCTGATGCGTCATTATCTGCACGGGGTCTTGTATACGTAGATGAATTAGGTATGAAATTCTTTCCGCCTTTGTAGATGTTAGCAAACTCTGGATGGTCTGCATCGATACCTGTATCTAGTACTGCAACCTTAATGCCTTGTCCTTCTATTCCTTCATTCCAAAGCCTTTCAATGCCTAGGAATGAAATGCTTGTATTCATTAGGGCATCTACTTTGTCTTCTTTTTTAATAACAGATGATTTATCTGTTTTCATTTTTTGAGGTGCTTCCGATGCATAGACGATTGCATCTGGCTCTACTAGCGTTACACCCTTAACTTCTAATAGTTTTGGTAGGTCTTCAGCTTTAACAACCGCCGCAAAACCATTTAAAACAGTGTCAAATGTATATCCTTGTTTCATTGATATCTTTTTTAGGTTAATTTCTTTTTTTACAGCTGATTGTTGAGCTCTTACATTATTTCTAATGTTACTTTCTTGAGCAGTCGTGAATGAACTTCCATTTAACTCACTAATTCCCTTTTCTAAAGCAACTGGTTTTTCGGATAAATGTATAATAACAGCAACTTCCTGTTTACCCGATAAATTCTGTAAATCTTTGTGAAGCTTTGGACCACCAAGCGACAGACCTACTTGTTCTGCTATTGCCGCCTTTAGCTCCATTGTACTTTCATTTGGAATGTCTGGCTTGAATTGTTTTTTATCTCCATTTGCTGATGCAGTCATTATTGGACTGAACATCGTAAAGACCATAGCTATTACCAAAAACACTTTAAAAAACTTATTAACCAGTTTTTTATCCACTTAGTTTCCCCCTATTAGAACAATTGTTATTACTTTTAAGCGTTCTTTAAGCTAATGTCTTTTTATGAGGTTCGCACCCTTCCTATTAAAATAAGTATCGAATGTAAAAATTCATACCTACCATTCTATGTGCTAGACTCTATTTATATGATTAGAATATTAAAAATTAGTTATCTTTAAGTCGAAAAATTATATATATTTTGCACTTCGTGACCTGGGGATAGGGAAATAACTATTCTTCTTGATTTATTGATTGACAATCAGCGCAGTGTTAACGAAGACAATTTAATTTTCATCTACAGATTTTTACAGATCATTGATTATATGAACTATTAGATTGCAGCATCTTCAAGCTAATTTTATTGAAGTTTTCCTCTATTTGTTACACCTTAGTTAATTGGTGCAAACTTACTTTCCCAGTTTATTAAGTTGAGTTGATAGCACTACTGCTTCCTCACCTCCTATCAGCTCTGTCCCCAAACCTCGAGCAATATCTTTTTGAGTTTTTTATTCTTCTACTGTTTAAAAATTACTTGTTGCATCACTTAAATTGCTAGAACGTCGCTATTTCCGTAATATACTTTTAGTTTTACCTAATGCCGGTTTGGGCCAGCACTGCACAGGAGACTTTCATCGTATACACGATTGTCAATAGTAAACCTTTATTCCTAATACCCCTCTTAAAATATACAAATATTTCAAGAATAAATAAATTATATTATTTCGACAATTCATGACATTTGAATTCTTTTACTTGTATAATCTTCTTTTTTCGTTTAATTTCGACAGCATCTTATAGCGTATTGTGTCGAATAAAGAAGGAAAGATTTTTATTAAACTATTGGTTTCTAGTGCTTGAAATATAATTTTGAATGTGTGGATTGTTTCCCCTCTCCATCATATTCCAAATAATAATTAAGTACACAACTGGGTGGATTTG
>NZ_JBAEAP010000630.1:0-3297 GCF_056205495.1 Psychrobacillus sp.
ATTATGCCCTCCAAATGACTACTGGAACGTCAGTAGAAGAACTATTTGATGGAGTAGTACAGTTGGTCCAAGGCGGCAGAGAGGATGGAATTATACTTCTTTACTCTCGTGTTAATGATGTGATTTTAAGTTATTTAAGAACACGCCATATCCCGTTTGTGATGATCGGTAAGCCTTTTGAGCATGTAGAAAAAATAACTCATGTAGATAATGACAACTTTTTAGCAGCTAAAGAGGCGACTGAGTATCTGATAGGACTTGGACATAAGCATATTGGTTTCATTGGAGGTAGTCCAAGCCTAACCGTAACATTGGACCGACTCCAAGGTTACAAGAATGCTTTGAGCGAGGAAGATCTACCATTACTAGAGGACTACATCATTCATTCTGAATACTTCTTGAGAGAAGGTGGCCAGCAAGCGGTCAACAAACTATTCTCAGCAAGTGTTTCTCCAACCGCTTTAATCGTAACGGATGATTTGATGGCCCTAGGTGTAGTTAACACGCTTACGGAAATGGCAATCGACATTCCAAACCAGGTCTCAATCATAAGCTTCAACAATGCGTTGTTTGCAGAAATGTCTCGTCCACCGTTGACATCCATTAATATCAATATTGTGGAGTTAGGTTATCAGGCAGCCAGAAGCTTAATTCAAATACTGGAGAATGAGAACGAACCTGTAAAGCGCATTATCATTCCACATCAGCTTGTGGTTCGTAACTCTTGTGCAATCTCACAAAAAGCAATTATAAAAGATAGTACAGTTTAAGTTAAACTAAATGGTGGTTATCCATGAAATATGGGTAACCATTTTTATTCATTATAATTTTATTATGTAAACAAAAAACTATTTCTATTATTCTAAAAATATTTTATACTCTATATAAGGAGGGATATATTATGTTTACATATGCAATTGATGACAAAATTACACTAAAAATGCTAGATTTACGAGACTCCGAACAATTGTTCTCTTTAACTGTAGGGTCTAAGAATTCTTTAAGAGAATGGCTACCGTTTATCGATTATACAAAAACGGTTGCTGATACGGAGAACTTCATCAAATCGACGATGAAGCAGTTCAGCGAAAACAATGGAATCCAAGCAGGAATATGGTATGAAGGCAATCTTGCAGGTGTTATCGGATTTCATAAAATAGACTGGAATAACAAATCCACAAGCATCGGGTATTGGTTGGGCGAAGATTATGTGGGTAATGGTCTCATGACTAAGTCCGTAAAAGCATTTGTAGATTATGCTTTAATCGATTTAGGATTGAATCGAGTAGAAATTCGCGCTGCAGTAGAGAACAAGAAAAGTAGAGCAATTCCTGAAAGGCTTGGTTTTACACATGAAGGCACCATTCGTCAATCGGAATGGCTATACGATCATTATGTGGATCATGAGGTCTACGGTATGCTAGCAAGTGACTGGAAGAAATAGATTGAACAAGCGCCGAGCAGTTTAATACCTGCCAGGCGTTTTTGTATTCAAATATTTAGTAACAAACAACGGACTTGTTTAAAGATAAAAATGTGTGGTCAATCATACGATAGTAGAAGAACAGAAGAAGGGACAGGTCTTATGATTGCTTACATATCTACGCTCAGTCCGGTACTGCAGGCATTGTTAGCAACTGTATTTACTTGGGGCATGACAGCATTAGGTGCAGCTCTAGTTTTCACTACAAAATCAGTAAATCAAAAGTTAATGGATGGCATGCTTGGCTCGGCTGGAGGAATCATGATAGCGGCAAGCTTTTGGTCGCTTCTTGCTCCTGCTATTGAAATGTCGAAGGAAGGGGCATTCCCTGCCTGGTTTCCAGCAGCTACCGGATTTTTACTAGGTGGATTCTTCTTGTGGCTGGCCGATAAAATTATTCCACATATGCATCCATCTTCTAACTCGAACCAAACAGAAGGGATAAAGCCAAAAGGCAAAAGAAGAAGTACGTTGCTTGTGTTTGCGATCACCCTCCATAATATACCAGAGGGTCTTGCTGTCGGGGTTGCTTTTGGAGCAGTCGCTGCAGGACTAGATACCTCTTCTTTAACTGCAGCCTTGGCATTAGCAATAGGCATTGGTATTCAGAATCTACCGGAGGGTGCAGCGGTTGCATTACCTTTGAGAAGAGATGGCATGTCTCGCAGAAAGAGCTTCTTTTATGGGCAGTTCTCCGGCATGGTCGAGCCAATCGCTGCAGTAGTAGGTGTTCTAGCAGTATCCTTTATGTCTACTATCCTACCTTTTGCACTTGCATTCGCAGCTGGAGCGATGATTTTTGTTGTAGTGGAGGAGGTAATACCAGGCTCCCAGGAGTATGGAAACGGTGATTTAGCAACGGTATGCCTAATGATTGGATTCACAATTATGATGATACTAGATGTTGCTTTTGGATAGATCTATGAGCTAGAGCTTAAAATATCGAGAACAGTTATAACCCGAATCTAAAAATCAGTGCATCCCTCTTGTACAGAGGATGCACTGATTTTTAAATTTCAATAATGATCGGAAGAATCATTGGCTTTTTCTTCGTACGAGTATATATGAGGTTTTCTACGGAATTCTTAATGTTCTTTTTGAGTGTACGCTGATTTTTATTGTTATCCCATTTTTCTACTGTCGTGCGAACATTTTGATTGATTAAACTAATTAGCTCTTCGGAATCTGGCCCATATACAAAGCCACGAGTTAGTGTATCAGGTCCATTTAGGACTTTCTTCAATCCTTTTTTAAGACTAATGACGATAACAACCATTCCATCACCGGCAAGTACTCGGCGATCACGAAGAATGATTTCCCCGACATCCCCAATGCCTGATCCATCTACAAAGACGTCACCTGCTTCTACGGACCGTGTTTGTATGACCTCATTAGTATCTACAATATCCACAACATCTCCATTGTTCAGTAGAAAAATATTAGATCGTTTAACACCCACGGACTGTGCTAGCTCGCGATGTATATGGAGCATGCGATATTCTCCATGGATCGGGACAAAGTACTTTGGCTTCATCAATGTTAGCATGAGCTTCAGCTCTTCCTGGTAAGCATGACCTGAAACGTGCATACCAGTCTTGCTTCCAGAGCCATAAATCACGTTAGCTCCTAATCTTAACAGATTATCGACTACCCTTGTGACATTCGTTTCATTACCAGGGATGGGGCTAGATGAAAAGATTACGGTATCCTCAGGATGAACCTCGAGTTTACGAAACCTAGAGCTTGCTAGTCTTGAAAGAGCAGCCATAGGCTCACCCTGTCCACCAGTACAAAGAATCGTCACTTCCTCGGGA
>NZ_JBAEAP010000631.1:0-8506 GCF_056205495.1 Psychrobacillus sp.
AATATCACAATATGTTAGGGTATTTAATGAATGAACTTGGAGAGAAACAGGAAGTTGCCAAGCCAATTTCTCAGAAGGATGCTTTAGCGAAAGCAACAAGCTATATTAAAGAATGGATTCCTTCTTACTTACACAACTTTAGTATGCCTGTCGATGAGCCTTATTATGAGGAAAGTATGGGCGCATATAACTTCTCCTTTCCACGAGTTGTTAATGGCATAATGGTAAGTGGAGATTCCATAAACGTTGGAGTTTCAGCGGATGGTTCCTTAAATAGCTTATATGTAAATGAACAAAAAGTGGAAGAATGGCCTTCTATTAAGGAAGTGATTTCCGCAAAAGAGGCAAAGACACTTATAAATAATTCTTTAAAAGTTAAGCTTAATTATTCAAAGCAAATGCAAAAGAAAGATAATAAGCACTATGACTTACTATATGTGCCTGTATATAACGACAGCCCTTATAGTACCCTAGATGCTACGACTGGTAAATGGAGCAGTCTGTTTGGTGGAGAGCAAAGCTCTGTGGTTGTTTCTCACCCAACTGCACAGGAAGAGCTAAACTATTTAATAAGCACAAAAATTTTAGATGTAAAAGATGCTAAGGCTTTTAATGGAGACGCAGCTATTACGAAAGGCGAGGCTCTAAAAATATTAATGAATTCCTTAACCTACTTCTATGAGGGAAGGTATTATTATGGCAACGAAACGGTGGAGCAAACATTCGATAATATAGATCCAAAACATCCATTATTTCAGTTGGTTGAGCGTGCTGTAAGTGCTGAAATTATAAAGGCTGGAGATAAGAAGTTTGATGTTGATTCACCAGTAACAAGAGAAGAACTTTCTGCTTGGTATATCCGTGTGCTAGGGCTTGAGCATGCAGCGAAGCATTATGATATATACAAGGTTAACTTTGAGGATACAAATAAAATTAAATCAGACTACCTTGGGTATGTAGCGTTAGCGAATAAATATGGGCTATTTGCCACTGAAAAAAATCAATTTAATCCGCAACAGGAAGTTACTTATGCAGAAATGTCGGTTTCTACTATACGCTTAGCGCATGAAATTGCTAAAAAGGGAAGATACAATAATTATTAATCATTAAGCTAGGAGCCCTCGTTGAAGCGAGGGCTTTTCTACTTCTATCATTTTGTTAGTGGGGTGTGAAATGTTAAATAGATGGATCACTTTTGATTTAGATGGAACGATTATGCAAAATCCTTTTATTGATTATGTATTTCCTGAAATACGCAATGCCATTTGTAGGGAGAATAGAAACTTAACAAATTGTGTAGAATCATTTGTTGCTGAACACAGAAATCGCCTGAATCAACGACAATACATGGAGGCATATGATTGGGAAGAAATCATCACTTCCTATATTCAGTTACATGAGTTAAATTTGTTGATAGCCGTGGAAGAGATAGTAAAAAAACATTGTGTTCCAGGTGCTATCTATCTTTTAGAAGAAGGAATTTTAGAAGTACTGCAGGAGCTAAAGCTAAGGGGATACTCTCTTGCGGTCATAACAAATGGCTACTCTAAGTTTCAGATGCCAGTAATGAATGCTTTAGGACTGACCCCGTATTTTGATAGAATAATTACACCTGACATAATCGGCTATGCAAAGCCAGATGAGCGAGTATTTATGGAATTAGGAGAAGTTGTAGCTCATATAGGAGACCGAATTGATCACGATATCATACCTGCAAATACTTGGGGAGCTAAGGCAATCTGGATTAACAGAAGCTTACCAGAGCAACTAAAGTCTATCAAGCTAGAGTTAAGAACCCGACATGAAATGCTCAGGGATATTATCCTAGCTAAACTGATGAGAGAATCACAGGTTAATTTAAGAGCTATTCCAAGAGAAGCTATACCTTGTTCTGTAATTTATAGATTGGAGGAGCTATTGGATATTTTTTTGTAACTACACTTGCACTTACTTACAAAGGTTGGTAATTTAAGTAGTATCAAAGTTAAAGTAGGGAGTAAGAGCAATGGAGCAGTTCATGGTACCAATTCAATATAATATACTAAAGGAACAAGCTAAAAAGTTAGTAAAAGGTCTCGGTGTTACTAGGGATAGATCTGTTATAAAAGCTTTAAAAGAGCTTGTTCAGGAAAAAAGTGCTGAGGTTTTTACAGGTTTAGATGAAGAACAGCAAATGTTAATCGATAGAGTGTTGGAGTTAGAAAATAAAGAGCAACTCGAAGTGTATTTGGCGGAAGCTAAGAACTATGTTATTCCTTTTCCAGAGATTACGGGACAAACAATTAAAAAACTTTTTCCAAAAGATAAAAAACTAAAGGCACCTAAGCAAACAATTGAAGAAAGAAGTAGCACAGTATATTTTTGTGTAACTGATATAGGTACTAACCGTAAATATATAATTTATGAAAAAGCTGGTGAGCTTTTTGGAAAACGAGGGACGTACGGCAACCAAGTTAAAAAGGGTATTTGTGCTATCTGTAACCATCTGGAAGAAGTAACTTTGTTTATGATGAATTCCAAAAAAGGTAGTGAGGGGACATTCACCAAGAAAGGTAATACAATCTGCATGGATAGCATAAAATGCAATGAAAATATAACAGATTCTACTAAGCTGACAGAGTTTTTTGGTAATGTAAAATAATACTCATTGGTAGAAGCAAATCAATCAATGAGAATTTTTATACCCACTTTTAAAATTCCAAAAATAGTAAATCAAATAACTCATTTAAAGGAGCAGGCATTAATTTTATGCCTGCTCCTTTTTTCTGTTCTTTAATGTGGAACTAGACAATATACATGGTGTATAGGGATATGTAAGCGTGTTAAAAGACGGAAAAAGGGGACCAAAAGTATGCTTTCTAAATTCTTCTCTAAGCAAAAGTTGAATGTCTACGCACCGTTTAGTGGCAGTATAATCCCCCTAGATCAAGTTCCAGATCCAGTATTTAGTGAAAGGATGCTAGGTGAGGGGGTAGCTATCCTGCCAGTTAGCGGAGATGTGATGGCTCCTTGTGATGGTTCTATTATTCATCTTGCGACTACAAAGCATGCGATAGGTCTTCGAGCAGGAGATGGGACGGAGATACTCATTCATATCGGTTTAGAGACCGTTTCCTTGGGTGGACAAGGCTTTATTGCATGTGTAGAACAAGGCGACATAGTAACAAAAGGACAATTACTAATTCAGGTAGATTGGGGGTTTTTACGAGAAAAATCCATAAATCTAGTAACCCCGCTTGTAGTAACTAATAGTACAGAGAAGAAGGTCAATTTAATAGATACTCCACAAGCTGAAGAAGGAGAAACAATTCTTATGACGGTTTCTTCGAAATAAACGAATAGAGGTGAAAGCGGTATAAGAGTTGGTGGAATTAGTTAAGGCAATCATTATTTAATATCCCATGAATCTATGAAAAGAATAGGAGATGCAAACAATGAAGAGCTATATTCAAAGGCTTGGTCGTTCATTAATGCTTCCGGTTGCAGTACTGCCTGCTGCAGCAATATTGCTGGGAGTAGGGTATTGGCTCGACCCAACAGGCTGGGGAACTGACAATGCAGTTGCCGCTTTTCTCATTAAAGCAGGCGGGGCAATATTAGATAATCTAGCGGTACTTTTTGCGGTTGGTGTTGCAATTGGGCTTTCAAAGCAAAGAGATGGGGCAGCAGCACTTAGTGGGCTAGTTGCATTTTTGGTCGTCACTACCATGCTTTCCCCAGCCACCGTTTCCTTGCTTCAAGGAATTGACGTAGGCGAGGTAGATGCAGCATTTGGAAAAGTAAATAATGCCTTTGTCGGGATCCTTTCAGGAATGATAGCGGCTGCAATGTTCAATCGCTTCAGTCATGTAAAGCTTCCAGACTTCCTTGCTTTTTTCAGTGGTAAACGAATGGTGCCAATTGTTACTTCTTTTGTAATGCTGGCTGTTTCCGTAGCCCTATTTTTCATATGGCCGATTGTTTACGGAGGGTTGGTTTCATTTGGAGAAACAATCAGTGGACTAGGAGCAGCAGGAGCAGGACTCTATGGATTTTTCAACCGTCTATTGATTCCAACGGGTCTTCATCATGCGTTGAATGCAGTTTTTTGGTTTGATACGATTGGAATCAGTGATATTAAGAATTTTTGGTCAAGCACAGGGGAAAAAGGGATAACAGGTATGTATCAGGCAGGTTTTTTCCCAATCATGATGTTTGGTTTACCAGCAGCAGCGTTAGCTATGTACCATACAGCTAAAACGAAGCGGAAAAAACAAGCGGCATCCTTAATGCTTGCAGCTGGATTTGCATCATTCTTCACAGGAGTAACAGAGCCTCTTGAGTTTGCCTTCATGTTCTTGGCACCTGCTTTATATGTGGTTCATGCTGCTCTTACAGGCCTTTCATTATTTATCGCAGCGTCCTTTCAATGGACCGCAGGATTTGGCTTCAGCGCAGGTTTTATAGATTATTTCTTAAGCCTGAGTATTCCAATCGCCAACCAGCCTTATATGTTAATTGTTCAAGGATTAGTTTTTGCAGTTATTTATTATTTCTTATTCCGTTTCCTAATCATAAAGTTCAACTTAAAAACGCCTGGAAGAGAAGACGATGATGAGGTAGAGGTGGTAACAGAGGCAACTTCTGCTGAAAATAAGTTTGCAATAATGGCTGCTAAAATTTTTGCTGGACTAGGTGGCAAGGAAAATGTAACGTCTGCAGAGCATTGTGCTACTCGTTTACGTGTAGAAGTTAAAAATATGGATCTAGTAGACCAAATGAAAATAAAATCGTCCGGGATTCATGGCATTAATGTAGTAGGGCCTAAAAGTATTCAAGTCATTGTTGGCACAAACGTTCAATTTGTTGCTGATGAGGTAGATAAATTGAGAAAGTAAAAGATTATATGAGTAATTAAACTAACTTAACATAGGCCGACTCTGAGAGGAGTCTGCCTCTTTTTTCTATTAAGGATTATGGAGGAGAAGCGATGGAAAGACATTTTAAAGTTACCGCTACAGAGGGTATACATGCAAGACCAGCAGCTATACTAGTTTCAGCGATAAAACCATTCGTTTCAGCGGTTGAGCTGAAATATAATGGACAATCTGCAAATTTACGATCCATACTTTCTGTGATGACTCTTTGCGTTCCAGTACACTCAATGATTACGATTGTTGCCGAGGGAGACGATTCGAAAGAGCTGTTGGATAAATTATCTGAAGTGATATTATCTCAAGGAATTGGTGAAGGATGCGAGAACTAGAGGGAATTGGCGCTTCAACTGGATTGGCTATTGCTCCTGCATATTGTTTAATTGAGCCCAATCTCAACTTTGACCCAAAGGGAGTCCATGATCCTGAGATTGAAATGGAACGATTGAAACAGAGCATCTCTAACACAAAAAAACAGTTAAAGCTTATTTATGATTCTACCAAGCAATATATGGGGGAACAGAGGGCAACCATTATTGCCGCCCAGGAATTAATGCTAGACGATCCTACCTGGTTGTCTGCAATTTCGGATCAAATCAAACTAGGCAACAATGCGGAGATGGCCCTAACTAACATTGCCGATGTATATGCAAAAACATTCTCTGAAATGGAAAATGAATATATGAAAGAGCGGGTAGCAGATATTCGAGATGTGGCCAAACGTATGCTGTCCAATTTGTTAGGCGTAAATTTACCCGACCTTAGCTTAATTCAATCAGAGGTAATACTAGTTACAGATGATTTAGTACCCTCTCTTACAGTTCAATTGAATAAGAAATATATAAAAGGAATTGTCACGAACATTGGTGGGAAAACCTCTCATTCTGCTATATTAGCGCGTTCACTTGATATTCCAGCGGTAGTTGGTACAAAAAAGGGAACAATAGATATAAAGCATGGTATCCCTCTCATAGTAGACGGAGAAATGGGAAGAGTAATTATTGATCCTGTAGATGATATAAAAAGGTTTTATTTGAATAAACAAAAGGTATTAGTAGAAGGAGACAGGTCTTTAAGTCATTACCTTTCTATTGCGAGCACTACTGCCGACGGGCATAACGTTCATATCGGTGGAAATATCGGTAATACTCATGATATAGATGCCGTGCTCGCTAATGGAGGAGAGGGTGTTGGTTTATTTCGTACAGAATTTCTCTATATGAACAGAAGCGAGCTACCAACTGAAGAGGAACAATTGGAAATCTATCAAACAGTACTGTTGAAAATGCAAAATAAGCCGACTGTTGTTCGTACTATGGATATTGGTGGAGATAAGGGCTTGTCTTATTTAGGGCTTCCTAAAGAGAGTAACCCGTTTTTAGGGTATCGGGCAATTCGTATCAGTCTTGATAGACAACACATTTTCCGGACACAGCTACGTGCGCTATTAAAGGCTAGTATTCACGGTAATTTAAAAATTATGTTTCCGATGATTTCAATACTTGAGGAATTTCGACTTGCCAAATCTATTCTGCTAGAAGAAAAACAAAAGCTTTTAAATGCAGGAATTCCTGTCTCAGAGGAAATTGAGATAGGCATGATGGTGGAAACGCCTGCTGCTGCAATGATTGCAGATTTTTTTGTACAGGAAGCTGATTTTTTTTCCATTGGCACCAATGATTTAATTCAGTATATGTTTGCAGCTGATCGCATGAACGAGCAGGTTTCCTATCTATATCAGCCCTACCATCCTGCTATTTTAAGAGCAATTCAGAATGTGGTAGAAGCAGCACATAAGAAAGGTAAATGGGTTGGGATTTGTGGAGAGATGGCAGGAGACCAAATAGCTATCCCACTTTTATTAGGACTTGGTATAGATGAGTTCTCGATGAATCCTTCTGCTATTTTAAGGGCTAGATCTCAAATTACAAAATTAAACAAAGAAGAATTAAGCGAACACCTTAAGCACATATTAACGTTGGCAACCGACAAAGAAGTATCACAATATGTAAAAGAACATCTTCTGTGATCTTACTTCTTTCTTTTTGCTAGTAAATGTGTAATGATGAAATATCAAGTGAAAGTAAAAAGGGTACTTGAACAGAACTTTGTTAGGAGGAGATTGGAATGGAAGAAAATACTGGAAAAGTAGAAATTGGCGACATTTTTACTGTAATTGATGAAAATGATGAAGAACAGGATATTGAGGTTTTAGGTTTACTAGAAGTTGAAGGTGAAACCTATGCAGCTGTTGGCTTTGCTGATGAAATTCAAAAAGAAACAGAGGAAGATTTCGATGTGTTCTTTTTACGTATAGAAGGCGAAGATGAACTAGCTAATATCGAAAGTGATGAAGAATTTGAAAAAGTATCTGCTGCTTTCATGGCTGCAGAAGCTGAATAACATAGAAAATTAATTAAGGCTGAAGCCTGCTTTAGAATCGAAAAGCACGAGAAATTTTACCAACTGTAAAATTTCTGGTGCTTTTTTAGTTATTTCATAGTTAAAGGTCTATATTTTCTTTCTAAATACACTAGCATGACGAAGACAGTAGCATTTGATTAAAAAATGTATAAATTATTTGGAGACGGAGAATATAAAGGAAAGAAAGGATGATTTAAGGTGGAAGATTATAAATTTGCAGAGTTAGATCAAGAACAATTGCAGGAAGTGCACGAATTAGAAGAAAAGCTAGGTGTGACTTTAATCGCCTACAATGCTTTTTTTAATAACACAAGCACCACGACAGATCATTCTGCTACAATTTAATAACAACTAACATAGGGATTTTTCATTTTTTCTCTTAAAAATAGAAATAAGAAAATTATTAATGAAAAATGAAATACTACTAAAATTATTATCAATAGAGCTGGAGATGTATTTGGGCTCTACCTTCTTACTATCAAATAAAAACCGTGAAACGTAAAGTTTCACGGTTTTTATTTGATAGAAGCTAGTTATCAGCTTCTTTCTCTAGTTGTAGAGGAAAAGATAGTCTTTTTATAGGAACTACGTCAATCTTTGTAAGATAATTGAAGAATTTACGTTTGTTTCATTACCACCATCTTCAATTGATAGGAAAATGGAAAGATCAGAGCCATGGTTTCTTAAAGAAATAACGTTTCCAGCGTTTAAGAATACAATGGCCTGACCATTGTTTTGTTGAGTACCAGCACGTGTACCGTAAAGAGTTTCCGGTAGTGGAGTTTCATTAACGAATATTGCAAATTGGTTATTTTCGATTCCTGTAACAGAATAGGTAATTAGATAATATCCTGAATTACCGATAGTAATAGTAGCTGTGCCAGGAGTGTGGGTTATATCACCAACTATTGGTCCAGTAGTATCAAAAGTTACGGATTCACCTACAGGTACTGTTTGAGTAGATCTGTTAAAGACCTGAGCAAATTCTGTTACAGCTGGAGTTCCATCTGCGCCAGTAGCCCCGGTAGGTCCAGTAGCACCAGTAGCACCAGTAGCACCAGTTACCCCGGTAGGTCCAGTAGTTCCAGTTACCCCAGTAGCCCCGGTAGGTCCAGTAGCTCCAGTTACCCCCGTAGCGCCAGTAGCCCCAGTAGCGCCAGTAGCCCCGG